>CAMDAY010000192.1 GCA_945888895.1 Dehalococcoides mccartyi
GCAATTCGACGCAAGGAAGAGACGCACCGGATGGCAGAAGCCAACCGTGTGTTCGTGCACTACCGCTGGTAATCGCTCGGCACGCCGGGATGCACTCGCCACGGCGAGGTGCGACCCGCGCTAACCGCTCTCCGCAGTAGGTAAGTAGAAAGCAATCGAGGGATAGATGGCCCGGACCACGCCGCTCGACCACGTCCGCAACATCGGCATCATCGCGCACATCGATGCCGGTAAGACGACCGTGTCCGAACGCATCCTGTTCTACACCGGCCGCACCTACAAGATCGGCGAGGTCCACGAGGGCACTGCCGTCATGGACTGGATGGAGCAGGAGCGCGAGCGCGGCATCACGATCACCTCTGCCGCGACGACCGCGCAGTGGGACGGCCACGTCATCAACCTCATCGACACCCCGGGCCACGTCGACTTCACGGTCGAGGTGGAGCGCTCGCTGCGCGTACTGGATGGTGGCGTCGTCGTCTTCGACGGTGTCGCCGGCGTCGAGCCGCAGTCCGAGACGGTGTGGCGCCAGGCGGACAAGTACGCCGTGCCGCGCATGTGCTTCGTGAACAAGATGGACCGCATGGGCGCGTCCTTCGAGCGCTGCGTCGACATGATGATCACGCGCCTCGGCGCCGTGCCCGTGCCGCTGCAGATCCCGATGGGTGCGGAGGACTCCTTCGCGGGCGTCATCGACCTGATCAAGATGCAGGCCGTCTACTTCGAGGGCGACCGTGGCCTCACCGTCGTCGAGCGCGACATCCCCGCCGAGTTCGCCGACGCTGCGCAGACCGCGCGCGAGGTGATGATCGAGCGCACCGCCGAGAACGACGACGAGCTGATGATGACGTTCCTCGATGGCGGCACCATCGACAACGACATGCTCGTGAAGGGCATCCGCCGCGCGACCATCGCCGGCAAGATCAACCCGGTGCTCTGCGGCACGGCGCTCAAGGACAAGGGTGTCCAGCGCCTGCTCGACGCGGTCATCGCGTACCTGCCCTCGCCGCTGGACGTGCCCCCGATCGTCGCCCACCAGGCGAACGACCCCGAGATTTCCGTGGAGCGGCTCCCGACCGACGACGAGCCGCTGACCGCGCTCGCGTTCAAGGTCGTGTCGGACCCGTTCGTCGGTCGCCTCGTGTTCTTCCGTGTCTACTCGGGCATGGTGAAGTCGGGTGACACCGTCCTGAACACCACGCGCAACGGTCGCGAGCGCTTCGGTCGCATCGTGAAGATGCACTCGAACTCGCGTGAAGAGGTCGAGGAAGTGCGCGCCGGCGACATTGCGGCCGCGATCGGGCTGAAGGACACCTTCACGGGTGACACCCTCTCCGACCGCGAGAACCCGGTCATGCTGGAGCAGATCATCTTCCCGGAGCCGGTCATCTCGGTGGCCGTGGAGCCGAAGACACGCGAAGACCAGCAGAAGATGGGCGAGGCGCTCCAGAAGCTGCTCGAGGAAGACCCCACGTTCCGCGTCAAGCTGGACGAAGAGACCGGTCAGACCGTGATCTCCGGCATGGGCGAGTTGCACCTCGAAGTCTTCGTGGACCGCATGAAGCGCGAGTACAAGGTCGACGCGAACATCGGTCGCCCGCAGGTGTCTTACCGCGAGACCGTGACGCACGAGACGAAGGCCGAGGGGCGCTTCATCCGTCAGACCGGTGGTCGCGGCCAGTACGGCCACTGCATCCTGACGGTCGCGCCGCGCGAGCCGGGTGCGGGCTTCCTGTTCGAGGACAAGACGACTGGTGGCTCGATCCCGCGTGAGTACATCAACTCCGTGAAGCGCGGTGTTGAGGGTGCCCTGACGAGCGGCCAGAAGGCTGGCTACCCGGTGGTCGACGTGTACGTCGCCGTGATCGACGGTTCGTACCACGACGTCGACTCCTCCGAGATGGCGTTCGAGACCGCGGGTTCGATGGGTATGCGCGACGGTCTGCAGAAGGCCGGCTCTGTGCTCCTCGAGCCGGTCATGAAGCTCGAGGTCACGACGCCCGAGGATCACTTCGGTGACATCCTCGGCGACCTGTCCTCGCGCCGCGGGCTGGTGCAGGGTTCGGAGCTGCGCGGCAACACTCGCATCATCAAGGCGCTGGTGCCGCTGGCCGAGACGTTCGGCTACACGACGGATATCCGCTCAATGACGCAGGGCCGCGCGGCGTTCTCGATGGAGTTCGACCACTACGAGCGCGTTCCGGCGAGCGTCGCCGACGAGATCAGCAAGAAGACGAAGGGCGTCAGCGCTTAACCGGCGACCTCGACGCACGCGACAGCTACCAAGAAGAGCTGGGGAGAGAACAGATGGCCAAGGGCGTATTTCAGCGGAACAAGCCGCACGCGAACATCGGAACGATCGGTCACGTCGACCACGGCAAGACCACGCTGACGGCGGCGATCACGAAGGTGCTTTCGCTGAAGGGATTCGCGGACTTCTCGCGATTCGACCAGATCGACAACGCTCCTGAGGAGCGTGCCCGCGGCATCACCATCGCCATCTCGCACATCGAGTACCAGACCGAGGCTCGTCACTACGCGCACGTCGACTGCCCGGGCCACGCGGACTACATCAAGAACATGATCACGGGTGCTGCGCAGATGGACGGCGCGATCCTCGTCGTGGCGGCTCCGGACGGCCCGATGCCGCAGACGCGTGAGCACCTGCTGCTCGCGCGCCAGGTTGAGGTGCCCTCGATCGTGGTCTTCCTCAACAAATGCGACATGATGGAGGACGAGGAGCTGCTCGAGCTCGTCGAGCTCGAATTGCGCGAGCTGATCACCGCCAACGGCTTCCCGGGCGACGACACCCCGATCATCCGTGGGTCCGCGCTCAAGGCGCTCGAGTCCACGAGCACCGACCCGGACGCACCTGAGTTCAAGTGCATCTGGGACCTCATGAACGCCGTCGACAGCTACATCCCGCAGCCGGCGCGTCCCGTGGACCAGCCGTTCCTGATGGCGATTGAGGATGTCTTCGGCATCAAGGGCCGTGGCACCGTGCTCACGGGCCGCATCGAGCGTGGCGTCGTCAAGGTCGGTGAGACGGTCGAGATTATCGGCGTCAAGCCGACGAAGTCGACCACGATCACCGGCGTCGAGATGTTCAACAAGACGCTGAACCAGGGCGAGGCCGGCGACAACGTCGGCTGCCTCGTGCGTGGTATCGAGCGTGCCGAGGTCGAGCGTGGCCAGGTGCTCGCCGCCCCGGGCTCGATCACCCCGCACAAGCGGTTCAAGGGTGAGGTCTACGTCCTGAGCAAGGAAGAGGGCGGTCGTCACACGCCGTTCTTCAACGGCTACCGCCCGCAGTTCTACGTCCGCACGACGGACGTGACCGGCACGGCCAACCTGCCCGAGGGCACGGAGATGGTCATGCCTGGTGACAACATCCAGATGGACATCGAGCTCATCTACCCGATCGCCATCGAAGAGGGTCTTCGGTTCGCCATCCGTGAGGGTGGTCGCACCGTCGGCGCCGGCGTCGTCACCGCAATCATCGAGTAATTCGAGTACACGGACGGTGTGCGTGGACCCGGCGGCGGGACGAGGCACATGGTTCACTGAGAGGAGCGGACGATGGCCAAGGCTGGCGACCGCGATCACATCACGCTGGCGTGCACCGAGTGCCGCGAGCGCAACTACACCACGAAGAAGAACAAGCGGAACGATCCCGAGCGGATCGAACTGAAGAAGTACTGCCCGCGCTGCCGCGTGGCGCAGCCGCACCGCGAGACGCGCTAACCTAGGCGCTCCGCAAGAACACAGTTCCAGACGCGATCACCGCCGCCGGCGGGAGTCAGGACAGGCATCATGGGACGAGAAGCTCGGCGCCAGCAAGAGCGCGCCGAACGCCGTCAGAAGCAGCGCGAAGCCGCATCTCCGCGGCGTGCTGCGGGACCCGCGTTCACCGCACCGCCCGCTCCGGGTGAGGAAACCCGCCGCGGGTCAATTCTCAAGCCGCGGTGGGCCATGGACATCTTCAGCGAGCTCCGCA
>CAMDAY010000193.1 GCA_945888895.1 Dehalococcoides mccartyi
TCCATGAAGCCGATGTAATTCAGTCGTGGCGCGATGCCCCATAGGATTGCCGGGAAGATCACCACGGCCGTCGCGATGGCGAAGTTCGGCACACTGATGCCGGCGATCGCCAGGCTGCGCAGCAGGTAGTCGAGCCACGAGTCCTGCCGGAGTGCGCTCATCACGCCGAGCATGATGCCGGCGCTCGCACCAATCAGGATCGAGAGCGCCGCCAGCTCAATAGTCGGCGGCGCGTACTGGATGATCAGGTCAGCGACGGGCTTACCGGTCCAGATCGACTTCCCGAAGTCGCCCTGCACGATCGCTAGCATGTACGCGCCGTATCGCACGGCGATCGGCTTGTCCATGCCCAATTCATGGGTCAGCGCTTCTTTGGTCTGGAGGTTGGCCGACGGGCTATCCGCGAGCATCAGGTCAATGATGTTGCCCGGGATCAGCTGGACCATCGCGACCACGAGGAATACGAGCAGGAAGATGGAGGGCAGTATCCCAAGCACGCGGCTCACGACATACCTGAGCATTAGCCTGTTCCTCTCGAGGGGGCTGACGATCAGCCTCGCTGGACTCGCACTGGTGGGTGCAGTCGTACAACTGCACGGTAACTACGCCCGAGTATCATTCGGGTTAAGGTGGTGCATTCTAACACGCAAAGCGGTCGAGCCTGCAACAGTTGGAGATAGCCGAAGCGCTCGCCGAGCGCGCCGTTGGTCGGCTCAGATGCCTCGCACGCCGGTCGTCGCGGTGGCGGCGGGGAGGCGTCGACCCACCTACTCCTTGACAAGAGGATGCGTCTTTGTAGTATTCAGTCGTTAGCCTAAGGCTGCCGGGGCGCACCATGCGTGTCCGGCAGCGTTCGGTTTGCGTGCGCCGGAGGGATGGCGCGAGAGCAGGAGGGTCTGATGGCGACCGGAATTTCGGCTGTCCCCGCTGCGGTTGTAGAAGGCCCTGCGGCCTGGGCGCGGTTTGGGTCTGGGGTGCGGCGGTTCATCCGCAAGAAGCCGCTGGGGGCCATTGGTGCCTTCATTCTGATTGTGTTTGTGGGGATGGCGGTGGCTGCACCGGTCATCTCGCCGTACGACCCGATCGCCGGCGACACGACGGTGCGTCTGCTGAAGCCGTCTGTGTCGCACCTCGTGGGGACCGATCAGTTCGGCCGTGATGTGTTTACGCGGATCATTTACGGCTCGCAGACATCGCTGAAGATCGGTGTGATGGTGACGCTGGCGACCATCATCCCGGCGGTGTTCCTCGGACTGGTGAGCGCGTACTTCGGCGGATGGGTGGACTACGGCATCGGTCGGTTGGTGGACACCATCCAGGCGATCCCGTTCCTGATCTTGTTGATCGCGATCATGGTCGTGTTGGGCCCGAGCCTCGTGAACGTGGTGATCGCTCTGTCGTTCAGACGTGCGATCACGGAGAGCCGGATCATCCGCGCGTCTGTGCTCGGACTGATCAATCAGGTCTACATCGAGGCTGCGCGTTCGCTCGGTGCTTCCGGCTCTTGGATCATGGTTCGGCATCTGCTGCCGAACGTGTTGCCGACGATCATCGTGCTTGCGTCGCTCGGATTTGGTGGCACCATCCTCTCCGAGGCTTCGCTCAGCTTCCTCGGATATGGCGTTCCGCCTCCCACGCCGACGTGGGGTGGCATGCTCTCCAACGAGGGCCGCAGCTACATGTTCGCTGCGCCGTGGATGCTGATCGGCCCAACGGTTGCCCTTGGCACCGTGGTCTTTGGCATCAACGTGTTCGGTGACGCTCTGCGGGACGTACTTGACCCGCGGCTCAGGGGGTCCTAGTCGCGTCTCGTCGCGAGATGGCGTTCGGCGCTCACCGGGCGCCCGATTCCCCCTGGGGGAAGATCGAGGCGAGACTCGATGGGTTGGGCAGAGGGCTACCAAGCGGGGACAGCGGATCACAGCAAGCGTTCCACGCTGCTGTGACGGTGGAGGTGAATATGGCGAGTCCAACGAATCGATTCATGGGAACGGCCCTGCCGCGTCGCTCAATGCTGCGCGGTGCGGGTATGGGCATCGCGGGCCTCGCTGGCGCCGCGCTGATCGGCTGCGGCGGCGGCAGCAGCCCCGCTCCCAGCGCGCCGGCGTCTGGCTCACCGGCGGCGGCGGCGGCTTCGGGCGCACCGAAGAACGTGGTGCGGGCCGAGGGGTTCGACCCGAAGTTCGGCAAGGTGCCAGTCAACCTGAAGAAGATGATCCCCGGCGGCAAGTACGTGCGCGCGTCGAACGACACCTCGCGAGAGAATGACCCGGATATCTCCGCTGCCGGGGCGGACTGGGAGTTCGTCGGCGATCGGCTGGCGACCGCGAACGGGTTCACGCAGAAGGTCACCCCGGACATGCTGCAATCGTTCGAGGTTGCAGACCCGCTGAACATCATCCTGAAGCTGCGCCCGGGCATTAAGACGCACAACATTGCGCCGATGAACGGCCGCGTGTTCACGGCAAAGGATGTGGCGTTCAACATCCGGCGCAAGGCCGGGCTGATCGACCCGAAGCAGGCGGCAGCCAAGTACGCGCGATACCTGCAGTTCGACGGTGTGACGGACGCGATCGCCGTGGACGACGTCACCATCAAGGTGACGCTCAGCAAGCCGAACGGCTCGATCATGGCGGCGTTGTCTGACCCACGGGCCAACATGCTTCCGATTGAGGCGTTCGACATCGGGTTCAAGGACCCGATGAAGTTCGTCAGCACCGGCGCCTGGATTCCCACCTCATACGTGGATGGAACGCGGCAGACGTTCAAGGCGAACAAGGAGTATTACCGCTCCTTCGACGAGGGCGGACGCCCCGGTGTCGACACCTACGAAAAGTTGGTGATCGCGGATCGCAGCTCACTGGTGGCAGCGTTCATCAGCGGCCAGATCCACCAGTTGACCGGGGTGCGGCCGGAGGAAGAGCCACAGCTCAATTCAAGCGTCCCCAACGCGCAGATGTCTCTGACGCCGGGCCCGACGTGGGATAACTTCGCGGTGAACATGAAGCTCCCGCAGTTCCAGGACGACCGGGTGCGCCAGGCGCTCCAGCTGGCCATGGACTACACGGCGTTCTCCGACCCGCTGGGCAAGGGCTGGCTCTACTCCGGGCCGCTGCACCCGATGTTCCCGGAAGCCACCCAATCCGAAGAGCTCGCGAAGCTGCCTGGCTACAATCCGGCGACAAAGGCAAAAGACATCGCCGATGCGGCGAAGCTGATGGAGGCCGCGGGCTTCAAAGAGGGCCAGGGCATGGGCTGGAAGCAGATCAACTCCAATGCCTCCTCTCTGGACTCGTCGGTGCGCACGAAGGACATTTACACGAAGGCGTTCCCCAAGATCGCCATCACGTTGAGCACCCAGTCGGACTACGCGCAGTTCACGAACAACATGAACTCGCGCAACTTCGAGGGCGCTTCGAAGAACCACACCAGCGTGCCGGACATCGCGGCAGATGCGATGACCTACTACCACACCAAGGGCGGACGGAACTACCAGTCCTACTCCAAGCCGTGGGCAGACACCCTGCTGGAGAAACTGCAGCAGACCGTGAAGCGAGAGGACAAGGTGGCGCTCGCGCGCGAGTTCACGCTGCGTTACATCAAGGAAGGGCCGCCGATGCTCCAGCTTCGCGTCCCACCGGACAACATTGCGAACCAGTCGCACGTCGCCGGAAACGACCTGGTGAGCGGGCCGTGGGCGTACAACTCGTACCAGGTATCACCGCGGTTCGTCTGGTTTACTGAGAAGTAGGCATCGCGGTGAATTGATGAAAGAGGCTGGAGCTGGCTGTGGCCAGGCCAGCCTCTTTCAGTTTTCAGTAGAGGGGGATCACTATGACGCGCCCATGTGATGACATCCGCATCGTTGATCTGAGCAGCGGGCGCGCCGGGGGTATCGCCACAATGGTGCTCTCCGACTTTGGCGCTGACGTCATCAAAGTGGAGCCGCCGGGTGGCGACCCTCGACGTCAGGAGCCATCGTGGCCGCTCTGG
>CAMDAY010000194.1 GCA_945888895.1 Dehalococcoides mccartyi
GGTCGGGTACATCAAGAGCCACAACCGCACCTACCTCGAGCCGCCCCACGCGCGCGTGATCGCCGCGATCCGCGCGGGGCAGCGCACGCCGATCTTCGAGGTCCACGAGAAGTTCAGCCGCTTCTCCTGGTACGTCCGCCTCGCAAACATGCCGTACGGACACTCGTGGTCGGGCATCGCCCGCATCGAGGCATCCGCGTCGCTGGGCATCGACCGCGCGCGCGTGATCGCCGACCGCACCGCCGCGCTGCTCCCGCTCGCCGCGATGCCGCTCCACCTCGACGCGCGCGCGCCGCAGAACCTGATCCCGATCGCCGCGCTCGAGAAGGAGCTGCGCCGTTGGCTCGGCGACGAGGGCCTCGTGCGCCGCGCGCTGCGCACCGCGATCCACGGCGCGCCGGTAGGAGTCACCGCATGACCGCGACCCAGAACCCTGACACGCAAAACGAGCACAACATCGCGCTGGACATCCAGACGAGCGAGCGCGTCGGGCGGGTCGTCGGCATCGGCCACACGTCGTCACAGGAGTTCCGCGTCGTCCTCGACGAGCAGGCGTACCTCGCCGTGGACGACCTCGTCCTCGTCCATACCGAGGTGCCAGGCATCGGCACGCTGACGACGTACGGAGTCGTCGTGGAGAGCGAAGCGACGTATGAGGGTGCTTCGTACGAGAGCGATGTCCATCGCATCGCGGGCGACTACGCGATGGGCGGCGGCCTCGGCGTCGGGGGACTCCAGCCAGCGGCGAAGGTGCGCAGCGCACAGGTCGCCGTAACGCGCGTCGACCCCGAGATGTGGGTGGCGCCTGACCCCGGCGCCGAGGTGTTCCGCGCGCGCGGCATCGAGCGCGACCGCGCGCTGTTCGCGGACGAGATGCGCCGCCCGCTCCCCGTCGGTCGAGGACGCGACGGCGAGCCGGTATACGTGGACCTCGACTTCTTCGATGGCACGAAGGGCGGGCACATGTCGATCGCCGGCGTCTCCGGCGTCGCCACGAAGACGACGTTCGCGTTCTTCTTCGTGCGGTTGCTCGCGGGCAATCCGCAGTTGGTCGGGCCGTCCGCCGCGAACACCCGCGTGTTGGTCTTCAACGTGAAGGGCGAGGATCTGCTGTACCTCGACCGCCCGAGCACCGAGTTCACCGAGGAAGCAGCGGCGGCGTGGCGAAAGCTAGGCGTCGAGCCGACGCCGTTCGCGCTCGCCACGCCCGGCTCGCGCGCCTCGACCCCTGCGCCCGGAGTGCCGACGGTGGCCTACTGGGCGCCGCCGAGGGCGCACGCGGGCGACGCGCTGATGCCGGATGTGAGCAGCCGCACCGAGGGCATCGCCGCCTTCCACTGGACGCCGCGCGAGTTCATCGACGAGGACCTGCTGCAGTTCGTGTTCACGGATGCGACGGACGCGCGCAACCAGATCCCGTTCGTCGAGGAGCGCGTGCGCGCCCAGCTCAAGCGGCTGGCCGTCGATGTCCTCGGCGCGCCGGGGGCCGTCGTGCTGCGCGACACCAACGACCGCGAGGGGGGCCAGCGCGCCGTGCACTCACGCGCGCAGGAGCGCGTGATCCGTACGCTCCATGATCTCGCCGAGGAGATCGGCACGCACCTGGAGCCCGAGGACGGCGCGGAGCCGGACTTCGCTTGGAGCGGTCGCGTGCAGGGCGGCACGGTCAGTGCGTTCATGCGCCGCCTCCACGCCGCCTCGACGGACTCGCGCCTCGGACGGCTGGTGCGCGACGGTGAGAGCCACCGCATCGACCGTCAGGCCGCGACGGTGAGCGTGGTCGCGATCCAGAACCTGCACGATCTCGCGCAGCGCTTCGTCGTCGGCGCGCTGCTGCGCGAGACGTTCCGCGACAAGGAGGACACTGGCCAGCGGCTGCCGCTCTCGATCGTCGTCCTCGACGAGTTGAACAAGTACGCGCCGCGCGAGGGTCAGAGTCCCCTCAAGGAGATGCTGATCGACATCGCGCAGCGCGGGCGCTCGCTGGGCGTGCTGCTCATCGGCGCGCAGCAGAGCGCGTCGCGCGTCGCGCCCGATGTGCTGGAGAACGCCTCGATCCGCGTCACGGGACGCCTCGACGCCGCAGAGTCGGAGCGCGCCGAGTTCGGCTGGATGCTGCCGAGCACGAAGGCGCGCGCGCGGCTGCTGAAGCCCGGAACGATGGTCCTCGGCCAGCCCGCCGTGCCCGTACCGATCGTGCTCAACTTCCCGCGCGTCCCGTGGGCCACCCGCGCCGACGAGGTGCGCCCGGACGCCGACGCCGATCCGTTCCGTGGGCTGGTGTAGCCACCTCGATGCGCATCCTTCACACCTCCGACTGGCACATCGGCAAGCACATCGGCCGCTTCGACCGCGCCGCCGAGTTCCGCGACGCGCTGGACGAGGTGCGGGCGATCGCCGAAGCCGAGTCGATCGACCTCGTGATCGTGTCGGGCGACCTGTGGGACCGCTCCACGCCGCCAACGGACGCACTGGGCGTCGGCGTGCAGGCACTGCTCGACCTCGCGGACGCCGGACGGCGCACGGTAGTCGCCATCGCTGGCAACCACGACTCCGGCGAACTGTTCGAGGTCCTCGCACCGCTCGTCGCCCCGATGGGCGTACACCTCGTCGGTCGCATCAAGCGGCCGGATGAGGGCGGCGTGCTGCACCTCGACACCTCGGGAGGGCGCGCCGCCGTGGCATGCGTACCGTTCCTGCGCGAGGGACGCGTCGTCGACTTCATGGCCGACACCGGCAAGTGGTACGGCGAGTACAAGGACCGGCTGTCCGGCATCTTTAGCGCGATGGGCGACGCGCTCGCCCTTGAAGCGTCCGAGGCGGTGACCGTGCTGGTCGCGCACGCGACGGTGAACGGCGCGGTCGTGCGCGGCCGCGAGTACGGGCGCGGCGAGCGCGAGCTGCACATGGGCGACACGTACACGATCGACCCGGCCGGCCTGCCGCCTGGCCCGCAGTACATCGCGATGGGGCACATCCACGCGCCGCAGCGCGTCCCCGGCTCCCCCGCCCCCGCTGAATACGCCGGCTCCCTGCTCCCCCTCGACTTCGGCGAGGCCGGCGAGGAGAAGCGCATCGTGATCATCGACGTCGCGCCCGGCGTCGCCGCGCGCGTGTCCTCGAGGGCGCTCGAGACGCCGAAGCGCACACCGCTCCTGCGCGCCGGCGGCACGTGGGAGGAGCTGCTCGCGCGCCGCGACGAGTTCGCGGACGCGTACCTCGACCTGACCGTCACCACCGTCGGGCCCGACCCTGCGCTCGCGGCGCTTGCCGCCTCGACCTTCCCCCACCTTGTGCGCGTGCGCGCCGACTACCCGCGCGCGACGGCGCGCGCGACAGGCCGCGCGGGCCGCACGTGGGACGAGCTGTACGGCGAGTTCCACGAGCGCGATCACGGCGAACCGCCGTCGGAGGCCGTCCGCGCCGCCTTCGCCGAGCTGCATGAAGAGGTCGTCGATGCGACCGCTTGAGCTCGTCATCAACGGCTTCCGCTCCTACGCCGAGGAGACGCGCTTCGACTTCCGCGGGCGGCACCTCGTCGGCGTCGTGGGGCCGATCGGCAGCGGCAAGTCAAGCATCCTCGACGCGATCGCGTTCGCGCTGTACGGCAAGACGCCGACGTTCTCGGCGAACACCGGCGCGCTGATCAACCAGCGGCAGTCCGTCGCGCAGGTGCAACTCACGTTCCGCGTGGAACAGCAGGCGTGGCAGGTCGTGCGCGCGATCCGGCGCGTCGGCCAGGGCCAGGCAATGCTCTACCCGTTCAACGAGGAACGCTGGGAGCTCGACCGCGGCGCGGGCGTCAGCGGACAGAAGGCCGTCACCGACCGCATCGAGCAGCTCATCGGACTGGACTTCGATGCGTTCCGCCGGTCGGTGCTGCTCGCGCAAAACCGCTTCGCCGAGTTCCTGAACGCCACG
>CAMDAY010000195.1 GCA_945888895.1 Dehalococcoides mccartyi
GCCATGGACATCTTCAGCGAGCTCCGCAAGGTCACCTGGCCCACCCGCCAGGAGACGGCGAACCTCACGGGCGTCGTCATCATCGTGTCGCTCGCGCTCGGTGTGCTGCTCGGCGGCGCCGACCTGCTGTTCGGCTGGATCGTCGAGCAGACGCTGCTGCGTTAGGGGCTGGCATGAACGAGACCGACACCGCCACCGAAGAGACCGAGACGCCCGATGACGGGCGCGCCTGGTACATCGTCCAGACCTACTCGGGCTACGAGAACAAGGTCAAGACGTCGCTGGACCAGCGCGTCAAGACGATGGACATGGGCGACAAGATCTTCCAGGTGATCATCCCCACCGAGGAAGAGATCGAGATCAAGGACGGTCAGCGCAAGACGGTGTCGAGGAAGCTCTTCCCCGGCTACATCTTCGTGCAGATGGTCATGTCGGATGACTCCTGGTACGTCGTGCGGAACACCCCCGCCGTCACCGGCTTCGCCGGCGCGACCGCGGACGACCGCGCGAAGCCGACGCCGCTCGCCGACGCCGAGGTCGACCAGATCCTCAAGCAGATGACCTCTCACAAGCCGCGCGTGAACGTCGGCTTCCAGATCGGCGAGTCCGTGCTGGTCACGGACGGCCCGTTCAGCGACATGGTCGGCGTCGTGGACGCGATCGATGTCGACAAGGGACGCGTCCGCGTCCTGGTTTCCATGTTCGGGCGTGAGACGCCCGTCGAGCTGGACTTCCTCCAGGTCGAGAAGCAATAGCGCACAACCTCCAGATGGAGGGAGCGGCGGGGCGACCGAGGTTCTCGGACGACCCCACGCGATAGGAGAGACACGTGGCGAAGAAGGTACGCGCCGTCGTGACCCTGCAGATCCCCGCCGGAGCGGCTACGCCCGCTCCCCCGGTCGGTACTGCACTGGGCCCCCACGGCATCAACATCATGGACTTCGTGAAGGGCTACAACGAGGCCACGAAGAACCAGACCGGGCAGATCATCCCCGCGAAGATCACCATCTTCGAGGACCGCTCGTTCCAGTTCGTGACCAAGACGCCCCCGGCGTCCGACATGCTGCGGCGCGCCGCCGGCATCTCGAAGGGCTCCGCGAAGAACCTGCAGAGCATGGTCGGCAGCGTAACGAAGGCGCAGATCCGCGAGATCGCGCAGACGAAGCTCCCCGACCTCAACACCAACAACATCGACGACGCCATCCGAAGCATCGAGGGCTCCGCGCGCTCGATGGGAATCGAGATCAAGTAGCCATGCCGAAGGTTGCAAAGCGCATCGCTGCCCTGCGTGAGCAGGTCGACCCGGACAAGGCGTACCCGATCATCGAGGCCATTGGCCTGGTGAAGAAGTGCGCGACCGCGAAGTTCGACGAGACCGTCGAGCTGCACATGAAGACGGGCCTCGACGGCCGTCACGCCGACCAGCAGCTCCGTGGCTCGGTCATCCTCCCCAACGGTGTCGGCAAGGACGTCCGCGTCCTGGTCTTCGCCGAGGGTGAGGCCGCTACCGCCGCCGAGGCCGCCGGCGCTGACATCGTCGGTTCCGACGACCTGATCCGCCGCGTGCAGGGCGGGTTCCTGGACTTCGACGTTGCCATTGCGCAGCGCGAGCTGATGGGCAAGGTCGGTAGCCTGGGTCGTGTGCTGGGCCCCCGCGGCCTCATGCCGAACCCGCGCAACAACACCGTGGTCAACACGGAAGACATCGCGCGCGGCGTGAACGAGGCGAAGTCCGGCCGCGTGGACTTCCGCATGGACCGCACCAACGTCCTCCACGTCATCCTCGGCAAGGCCTCGTTCACGGATGACCAGCTGATGGGCAACCTGAAGGCGATGGTGGACGAGATCCAGCGCAACCGCCCGGCGGGTGCGAAGGGTGACCTGATCCGCACCGCCTCCCTGACCTCCACGATGGGCCCGGGCGTCCGCCTGGACCTGCTGGAGATCAAGGCTGGCATCACCGCCGGACAGGGCAACAACTAGCGATTCATCCGAGGCGCCGGCCCCGTCTCCTCGACCTCCGGTCGAACGAGGTAGACGGGATCGGCGCCCCGGTTCATACTCGAACGAGCGTCTCCGCCACTGAGCGGAGACACCCGCCGTAGAACACGGGTCCCACAGCCTTCGGGCGAGGGATAACGACCGGAAGGTCACCCGTCGAGGCGAGGGACTCCGCACCACCTGTCGGCGCGCTCTGCGCCGTCGCGTGACGCGCCCTCACCCACAGGCGGTGTAGGCGCGTTTTTTTGATCCAGGAACCTCGATGGTTCCAAAGGTCGACGCGATGAAGGAGGAGCGCTTGCCAACGCAGCGCAAGGTGGACCAGGTCGCCGCGATCTCCGCGTTGATCAGCCGTGCCGAGATCGCCATTTCGACCGCCTACCAGGGCGTCTCCATGGCGAAGCAGGTCGAGCTGCGCACGCAGCTTCGCGAGGCTGGCGCCGAGATGATGGTGGTCAAGAACACGCTCCTGCGGATCGCCGCGGAGCAGACCGGCAAGCTGGAGTTCGCGCAGATCAGCGACGGGGCTACGGCGCTGGTCGTCGGCTTCGACGAGCCGGTCGCCGCGGCGAAGGCGCTGACGGCGTTCATTCGCGCCAACGCCGACACGAAGGTCGCGATCCGCAAGGCGGTCGTCGGTGGCCAGGTGGTCGACGAGGCGTACGTCCGAGACCTCGCAACGCTCCCGACGAAGGAGCAGCTGGTCGCCAAGATCGCCGGGAACCTGGTCGCGAAGATCGCCGAACTGTCCGGGCTGCTGGTCGCCACGCAGCGCGAGTTCGCCGGCCTCCTCGAGGCCCGCGCCAAGCAGCTGGAGAGCGCGGCGTAGCGGCCATCGGGCACGCCACGACCGCAGACATTCAACGAAGCAAGAACGGCGCGCTTAGCAATGAGTCGCCGCAGTGGAGGACACCATGAGCAAGATTGACGACGCGCTGGACATCATCAAGGGCATGACCCTGATCGAGCTCCGCGACCTGAACAAGGCGATCGAGGAAGAGTTCGGCGTCACCGCCGCAGCTCCCATGGCCATGATGGCCGCGCCCTCGGGCGACGGTGGTGGGGCTGCGGCCGCCGAGGAGCAGGACGAGTTCACCGTCATCCTCGCCGACTTCGGTGCCAACAAGATCAACGTCATCAAGGCGGTCCGCGAGCTCACCAACCTGGGCCTCAAGGAGGCCAAGGACCTAGTTGAGGCGGCTCCGAAGCCCATCAAGGAGTCGATCGGCAAGGAAGAGGCCATGGCGGCCAAGGCCAAGCTCGAAGAGGCCGGCGCCAAGGTCGAGCTCAAGTAGCACTGCCCTCCTCGACAGGCCGGTTCGCCGGCCAGCCGTCGAGGAGATCCGGGGCGCACGCCTCGAAGTGACGTCTCAACGAGGGAGCACCGGGCTGCGGCGGCCGGTGCTCCCTCGTTCTTTGCCCGGCACCGTCGAAGCCTCGATGGGCTCGCACGCGCTCAATGCGCCTTCACGGGTGCCGGTGATAGGCTTCGATCGTGCAGTGCTTCAAGTGTGATCAGGACGCCGTCCAGGAGTGCCCGCGCTGCGGGGCGCTCTATTGTGACGACCACGGCAGCGAGCTCTGCGACCGCTGCATGGATCCCGTCCTCGCCGTCCCCTCCTCCCGCGTGTTCCGAGGCTCGCTCGTCGCGCTGCTGGTAGGCTCCGTCGTCGCAGTCTGGCTCCTCGTGCTGGCGCCGTCGTCCGCCGACAAAGACCAGCCGCCCTCCACGCTCGCTGGAGTCGTGGGCACGGCGACGCCGAGGTCGACCGGCACGGCTTCGGGAACCAGCGCACCCGCTGGGGCCACGGGCACCGCACGCCCCGGGTCTGCCACGCCCAGCGGCACACCTGC
>CAMDAY010000196.1 GCA_945888895.1 Dehalococcoides mccartyi
CGGCACGGATCAGGGACGGCGCGCGGGCTCCTCGCCCAGGTCGCCCAGCGCGTGGTCGGCGCGCAGCCAGCCGAGACGCTTGGCGATGTTGTCGTAGAAGCGCTCGGGCCCGCCGAGGCGGACGAAGCGCGCCGTACGCTCCGAGACGCCAATCTCGACGACCGTGCCGGTGGAGATCGGGCGCTGGTGCAGTCCGTCGACGCTGATCAGCGCCTCGTCGCCGCGCTCCACGAACAGCCGCAGCCGTGTGCCGCCCGGCAGCACCAGCGGGTTCGCGCGCGTCAGGTGCGGCGCGACCGCAACGAGGATCATGTCGTCCGAGGACGGGTGGAGGATCGGCCCACCGACGGAGAGCGCGTACCCGGTCGATCCGGTCGCACTCGCGACCACCACGGCGTCCGCGCGGTACTCCGCGACGAGGACACCATCGATGCGTGCGCCCACCGAGATCGTCTTGCCCAGCACGGCGCGGCCGATGACCACGTCGTTCAGCGCGTGCATCGGCTCGCTCTCGCCGATGCGCGCCTGCACCATCGAGTGCACCTCGAGGCGGGCGTGGCCGAGCAGCACCTCTGAGAACGACGCTTCCGCGTCGGCCTCGACGGTCTCAGTCAGGAAGCCGAGGCGGCCCATGCGCACGCCGAAGATCGCCGTGCCGGTCTGCGAAGCAAACTCCGAAGCGTGCAGCACCGTCCCATCGCCGCCGACGCAGACGAGGAGGTCGGCCGCGCGCAGGTCGTCGCAGAACTTCGCGCTGCCGTTCCCATCGCCGGGGAGCGGGAGCACGTCCACGCGCGCGCGACGCCCGGCGCGCTCAGCCTGCGCCGCCAGCCTCGAGGCGAGGTCGGCCGCGCCCGCGACGTCGCGGTGATAGCAGACGACGATCTCCTGCAGGACGGGCAGTTCGGTCACGCGGACACCTCGATCGGTTCAAGCGCGCTCGACCGCAGCGGTTGCTCGGGCACGCGCGCCCACAGGAAGAACTCGCGGTTGCCGGCGGGGCCGAGCAGCGGCGAGCGCACCACGCCGCGCACGCGCAGCCCGAAGTCGAGCGCCGCCAGCATCACCTTCGCGACCGTCGAGGCGTGCATCACCGGGTCGCGCACGACGCCGCCCTTCTCCACCGCCTCCACGCCCGCCTCGAACTGCGGCTTCACCATCAGCAGCAGGTCGCAGCCGGGGGAGACGGAGCGCACGACCGCAGGCAGCACGGTGGTGATCGAGATGAACGACACGTCCATCACGACGAGGTCCACCGGCGGGTCGAGGGGTTCCATCGCGCGCGCGTTGGTGCGCTCGTGCAGCTCGATGCGCGGGTCGTCGCGCAGCTTCGCGGCGAAGTCGCCGTAGCCGACGTCCACCGCGACCACGTAGGCGGCGCCGTGCTGGAGCAGGCAGTCCGTGAACCCTCCGGTGCTCGCGCCAACGTCGAGGCAGCGCCGGCCCTCGACGGTCACGCCGGTGCGCTCCAGCGCGTGGGCGAGCTTCTCTCCGCCGCGGCTCACGAAGCGCGGAGGCGTCTTCACCTCGATCGTGGCGTCGATGGGGACCGGGGCGGCGGCGCGCATCGCCAGCTCGCCGTCCACGAGTACCTCGCGCGCCATGACGAGCGCCTGCGCCCGGTCGCGCCCCGTGGCGAGCCCGCGCTGCACCAGGAGCACGTCGAGGCGTTCGCGCGCGACTCGTGGCGGGCGAGGTGTGCCGGACGCAGCGGGTCGAGACTTCGCGGTCATGCGGGCCCAGATCCAGAAGTACGTTCGCTGGGGCCACCGATTCGGCGGCCGAGACGCCCGAGGATAGCACCGGCGGCGCTGCACGCACGCCGAAGCGAGTTCCTGGCTAGGCGGACTCCTGCACGGGCAGCTCTTCTTCGCCGAGGCGGACTGCCGTGCCGGCAGCGGTCAGCAGCAGCGGCGGCACGCGGTTGTTCACCGTGTCGGCCGAGACGATGCACTTCTTCACGTCACCACGGCTCGGCACGTCGAACATCACGTCGAGCAAGATCTGCTCGAGGACGGTGCGCAGACCTCGAGCGCCCGTGCGCTGGGCGAGGGCGCGCTCGGCGATCGCCACGCGGGCGTCGTCCGTGAAGATGAGCTCGCAGTCGTCGAGGGCGAACAGGCGCTGGAACTGGCGCGCGACCGCGTTCCTCGGCTGGGTCAGGATCGCGACCATCATCTCGATGTTCAGGGGCTCCAGCGTGGAGACCACCGGGAGACGGCCGACAAACTCCGGGATCAGCCCGAACTGCAGGAGGTCATCGTGGGTGACTTCGCGCAGGATGTTCGCCTTCTCCTCCTCGATCTCGGCACGCGTGCGCTGGTCGGCGTGGAAGCCCAGCGAGTGGCTCCCCTGCCCCGTGCGCTTCGCGACGATCTTCTCGAGGCCCTCGAACGCGCCACCGCAGATGAACAGGATGTTCGCGGTGTTGATCTGGATGAAGTCCTGGTGCGGGTGCTTGCGGCCGCCCTGCGGCGGGACGCTGGCCACCGAGCCCTCAATAATCTTGAGCAGCGCCTGCTGCACGCCTTCGCCCGAGACGTCGCGCGTGATCGACGGGTTGTCGCTCTTGCGGGCGATCTTGTCGATCTCGTCGATGTAGACGATGCCGCGCTCCGCCTTCTGGATGTCGAAGTCGGCGCTCTGGATCAGGTGGAGCAGGATGTTCTCGACGTCCTCACCGACGTAGCCGGCCTCGGTGAGGGCGGTCGCGTCAGCGATGGAGAACGGCACGTCCAGCATCTTCGCCAGCGTGCGGGCGAACTCGGTTTTGCCGGTGCCCGTCGGGCCGATGAGCAGGATGTTCGACTTCTCGAGATCCAGATCCGCCTGCGCGGGAGCCTCGACGCGCTTGAAGTGGTTGTAGACGGCGACGGAGAGCACGCGCTTCGTGCGCTCCTGCCCGACGATGTACTCGTCGAGCTGGTTCATGATCTCCTGGGGCGTTCGGACACGGGCGCCGGCGGCCTTGCCGCTCTGCGACTCCTCGTTGATGATCTCCTGACAGAGGTCAACGCACTCGTCGCAGATGTAGACCGCGCCGGGGCCAGCGATCAGGCGCTTAACCTGATCCTGGTTCTTCCCGCAGAAGGAGCAGTTGTACTGAACCCTGCTCCCGCGTGTCGTGCTTCCGGCCATGGAACCCCCGGCTCACCCGCCGCCCAACGCTCCGACACCGGCTCGGAGGCCGATTACTTGCCCTCGGCCTTCGACAGCAGCTCGTCGATCAGGCCGTAGCTCTTCGCCTCGCTCGCCGTCATGTAGATATCGCGGTCGGTGTCGGTCACGATGCGTTCCATCGGCTGGCCCGTGGCGTCCGCGAGGATCTGGCGAATCTTGTCGTTGTTGCGATCCAACTCCTTCGCCTGAATCCGCACGTCCGAGGCCTGGCCGCTGCCGCCGCCGAGCGCCTGGTGCATGTGGATCGTGGCGTTCGGGAGCGCGTACCGCTTGCCCTTCTGCCCGGCCGCGAGGAGCACCGTGCCCATCGAGGCGGTCACACCCACGGCGATCGTGCTCACGTCCGCGCGGATCAGGTTCATCGTGTCCATGATCGCGAGGCCGGCGTAGATCATGCCGCCCGGCGAGTTCACGTAGATCGAGATGTCGCGGTCCGGGTCCTCGCGGTCGAGGAACAGAAGCTGCGCCACGATCGAGTTCGCGACCTGGTCGTCGATGCCCGTGCCGAGGAAGACGATGCGCTCCTTGAGCAGCAGCGAGTAGATGTCGTACGCGCGCTCCCCGCGGGCACTCGTCTCCACGACCATCGGCACAATGTTCTGGGGCTTGAGGAAGCCCTCGGAGAAGTCGTTCGGTCGGATCGGGCGGTAGGTCATCTCTTGCT
>CAMDAY010000197.1 GCA_945888895.1 Dehalococcoides mccartyi
ACACTCGACGCAGTGCGTCTGGCTCCGTCAGAACTCAGGGCTCGCCCCCCGATTTCGGCCATGAACGTGAGAAGAAGCAGCCGCGTTTCGAATCTGAGACAAAGTGCCGGGAAGACCGGTTCAGGCGCCTTCTAGGCCCTGGGCCCTGAGTTCTGACAGAACCCGTGGGTTGCTATCGCGTGCACTCTTCAACCGGGTCACGCTCGAGATCGTCTTTTACTATCGTGCGCTGACTAAGCGACGAGCGATGAGTTCCGGCAGAACTCAGGGTCCGGTCGGCACGTAGCCTCATTGGTGCTGACAGAATCGTTGGCGCTGACCTCGACGATGCGCTTACTCTTCGCGCGCGATGATGAGGAGTCCTGCCTGTGACCGACATCCCCGTCCCTGAGCGCGTGCTGCCTCGACGACCCGAGGGCGATGAGCCGCGCGAGTTCAGCCGCACGCTCTCCAACGGCATCACGCTGGTCGGTTTCGAATGGGCCGGCGAGGGCGCCCCGATCCTCATGGCGCACGCCACCGGCTTCCACGCGCGCGTCTGGGATCAGGTCGCTCGACGCCTCCCCGGCCGCCATGTGATCTCGCTCGACCTGCGTGGCCACGGTCGCAGCAGCAAGCCCGCGCCGCCGTACCACTGGCACCGCTTCGGCGAGGATGTCGCGCTGCTGATCGATGACCTCGATCTGTCTGGGATCATCGGCGTCGGTCACTCGATGGGTGGCCACACGATCGTCGACGCCGCCGTGCAGCGCCCAGGTCGCTTCGCTGCGCTCATGCTCGCCGACCCCACGATCTTCCCGATCGACCACGGCAGGCAGCCCGCCGAGGGCGCCTTCGACTTCGTCGCGAAGCGCCGCAACGTGTGGGCCTCGCCCGAGGAGATGATCGAGCGGTTCGAGTCGCGCTTCCCGTTCAACGTCTGGGAGCCGCAGACCCTCCGCGACTACGCCGTGTACGGCCTGCTGCCCGCGGGCGCCAGCGCCGGAGGCGCATCCGAAGGAGGGGCGAGTTCGGATCTCCTCGAGCTCGCCTGCCCACCGTTGATCGAGGCGGCCGTGCTGGCGGGGCGTGCCTCGGAGGGGGCGGACATCCTGCCGCACCTCAGTGCGGTCACCGTGCCGGTACGGCTCATCCGCGCCCGCGCGCCGGAGCCCGGCGAGACCCCCGCGCCGTTCACCGCCTCGCCCACCATGCCCACGCTCGCCTCGAAGTTCCCGAACGCGGTGGACATCTCCCGCCCCGACCTGAGCCATTTCATCCCGATGCAGGCGCCAGATCTGGTGGCCCGGCACATCATGGAGCTTGCGGACGAGGTATCCTCGACGCCATGAGCGACACCACCTCCGAACCCCGCGTGATCCTCACCGACCCGGCAGCCGAGAAACTGTCGGACATCATCGAGCAGCACTCGAACCCGGTGGCCGGGCTGCGCCTCCAGATCAGCGGGCGCAAGGACGGCAAGTTCCAGCACCTGCTGAGCCTCGTCGAGGATGGCGCGGAGCAGGCGGGCGACCTCGCGGTGGAGTCCGGCGGCATCCGCGTCTACGTAGAGCCACGGGACGTTGTCTACCTCGACAACCTCGAGATCGACTTCTTCGATGACGGCGAGGGCAACCAGGGCCTCGAGTTCAAGAACCCGAACCCGATCTGGCACGACCCGCGCGAGTTCCAGCTCCAGGACCTCTTCGACGCGCAGATCAACCCGCAGATCGCCGCGCACGGCGGCATGATCTCGCTCATCGGCGTGAAGGATAAGAAGGCCTTCGTGCAGTTCGGCGGCGGCTGCGTCGGCTGCGGCATGTTGAGCGTCACCCTCAAGCAGGGCGTCGAGGTCGCGGTGAAGGAACAGGTCCCCGACATCGAGGAGATCGTCGACATCACTGACCACAATCAGGGTGAGAACCCCTACTACCAGCCCGCCAAGAAGTAGCGCCGCTCTGATCCCCTCTCCCGCGAAGCGGGAGAGGGTTAGGGTGAGGGCTTCCGGGTTCCCGTTACTCGATCCCGAACGTGATCGCCGCGTGCGCGTCGCGCAGCGCCTGCTCGACATCCTCGGGCCGATCGCCGCGCGCGAAGATGAAGCCGAGGTACTCCGTGCCCTCGGGAAGCGGCACGACCTTGCCGCCGGGATGGATCGCGATCGTCACCGACTCGACCAGCGGCACACGCTCGGCAGTCTCGACGCCACGCACCGCGCGCAGCGTGCCGGCGTGGGGAATCGGGATCATCATCACGCCCGCCGCCTGCGAGTCACGCTGGTACGTGCGCACATCCGCGCCGATCGCGTGGCGCAGGATCAGTTCCTCCAGTGACATCCCCGTCCCGAAGTCGAGCGTGCGTGAGCACAGCCCGCCGATGCTGCGCGCCGCGATGTCGATGGGGTAGGCGACACCCTCGGTCAGTCGCAGCTCAGCGTGCACCGCGCCGTGCGTCAGGCCGAGCGCCCTGCACGTCGCCTCGGTCGTCTCGGTGAGCAAGCGCTGGTCGGCGTCGGAGAGCCGCGACGGCGTGACGTAGATCGTCTCCTCGAAGAACGGCCCCTCGAGGGGATCGGGCTTGTCGAAGATCGCGAGGACACGCAGCTTGCCGTGGTCGAGCAGTCCCTCGATCGACACCTCGACGCCGGGGATGTAGCTCTCCACCAGCACGCGGTCGGCGTACTGCTCGCCGCACTCCTCGGTCGCCTCGGGCATCGCGAGGATCGCGGCGACGCGATGGAACGCGGCGACGAACTCCTGCGGCGTGTCGGCGCGGATCACGCCACGGCTCGCCGACAGCGCGAGCGGCTTGATCACGATCGGGTAGTCGAGGAGTCCCGCGACCTCCTCCGGATCGGACGCGAGTGATACGACGCTCCACGCGGGGCCGGGGATCCCCGCCTCGGTCAGGCGCGCGCGCATCTTCGACTTGTCGCGCGTCGCCTCGACGGCGCTCACGGAGTTGTACGGCAGCTCGAGGCGTCGCGCGGCCCGCGCGGCCAGCAGCGTCCCGCCGTCGTCCACCGCGACGATCGTGTCGAGCGGGTGGAACGTCGCGTACGCCTCGATCTGGTCGGCCCCGCGCTCCGGCTGCATGTAGTCAAGCTCGACGAGGCGTCCCGACTCGCTGTCCTGCAGCGGGTTCGCCGCATCCGTCCCCACGACCACCTCGACGCCGAGCTTGCTCGCCGCCGCCATGAAGTCCGGAGCGCGATAGGACGCGGAGGGAATGAGCAGCATCACGCGGGGCATCGACGGCTCCTGCCTGCGAGTACGTGGCCAGTTTACGCCGGGGGCTCGTTTTGATTGATGCCGCGAACCAGGCGGAATGTTTCGCTGGCTGTGGTTGACGTGTCATGTTGTGTCGGACACAATATCGGCATGGACGGTGATGAGGTGACGTACGAAGGCAAACCCTTCGAGTTCATCAGGTCGTCGCGCCGTCACCGGGTGGGCCGTGCGCACGCGTGGCACGTCATGAGTACCGTCGAGCCGCTCTACGTCCCACGCCAACCCGGCGAGCTCGCCGCGATGCTCTACTGGTCTGGAATGGACGACCGAGGTATCGAGTTTGAGATCGTCGCGTCAGAGCGACCGGATGCGTCGCTTGTCATTCACGTGATGCCGACGCATTACCGCGACTGAGACAGGGAGAGGTCATGACCAACAAGCGCGCACGGACCGCCGACGTCACGCGAGAAGACGTGCGGGATACCGAGGGGGTCCGGGTCACCGAGCAGTACATCGACCGTGCCGTCGAGCGGGCGCGTCAGCACGTCGGTCGCGGCGGACGTCCCTCGGTCGGTGA
>CAMDAY010000198.1 GCA_945888895.1 Dehalococcoides mccartyi
GAACGCGAAGCCGGTGTTGAATCCGGCCGAGCCCTGTTCGAGGTCGAACAGCCCGTAGAGCGCCCCCAGACCCGTCAGCACGGGCACCTGCCGCGTCATGCCTCGACGGAGCGCTGCGACGCGCGTGGGCGTCGGGACGCCCTCCTCCTTGAGGCACGCGACGGCGGGCACCTGCTCGATGATGCGCAGGAGCAACGAGATGGGCATGTGCACCTGCGTCGAGGCGGGGTGGTCCTGCGCGACGAGCGGGATGCCGATCGCCTGTCCGACGCGCGTGAAGTAGTCCAGCGCGCGGTCGTCGTTCGGGATCGGCTCGTACGAGGGGGCGATCATGACGGCCGCCGCGCCGAGGGACTGCGCCATCTGGCTCAGGTCGATCGTGCCGCTGGTGCCACTGTGGCTCGCGCCAGCGATCACCGGCATCTCTCCGGCAGCCTCGACCGCGGTCGCGATGATCTGCTCGCGCTCACGGTCGGTCAGCCGGTTCGACTCGCCGAGGACCCCGAGCACCGTCACCCCGTCCGCGCCGATGCGTCCCATGAACGACACCAGTCGGTGCATCGAGTCCAGGTCGACCGTCTCATCGTCGCGGAACGGCGTCGCGAGGATCGGGAAGACGCCGCGGAAGTTCGTGGTGGGGGCCATGCGCATACCTCGAGTGGAGCGGGAGCAAGATGCGCGAAGTGTATCGGGGACGCAGAAGGGGCGCCCGCAAGGGCGCCCCTTCGTTGCTCTGCGGATGCGGAGACTACACCTCGTAAATGAGGTTGGTCTTGTGCGTGATGCCGCGGCCGCTGTCCCACGGGCCCATCGCCTTGTCGAACCCGCCGATGTTCGGCTGGATGAAGTGGCGGGTGGGCGTCGCGTAGAACTGGATGTGGGGCATCCAGTCAGACACCCACTTGTCCTGGAAGGAGTTCAGGATCTCCTGACGTGCCTTCAGGTCAAGTTCGCTCAGTGCCTTGTCGAGCATCGCGGTAGCCTCGGCGTTCTCGAAACCGCCGTAGTTGCGGCTGCCCTTGCTGTGCCAGCGGGCGTACGCCTCCAGCACCGCGTCGGGGGCCATCGTCGAGTCGTTCGAGATGGCCTGGAAGTCCTTGCCTGCCTGCGACTTGTCGAAGACCGCCGTCTCGGGCGCCTTGATCACGACCTTGATCTTCGGGAACTGCTTCGCCAGCTGCGCCTGCAAGCGCAGGGCGTTCTCGCGATTGTCCGCCTTCGGCTTGTGCATGATCTCGAACTCAAGCTTCTCGCCGTCAGCGAAGCCCGCGGCAGCGAGGAGCTTCGAGGCTTCCTCGCGATCCTTGGCCTTCGTTGCCGGGTTCCAGCCCGCGACGGACTTGACCTTGTCTTCCTTCCACGCTTCCGGGAAGTTCGGGTGCAGGGCGGCGAGCCAGCCCCAGCCGGTGCCGTGGAAGCCGCTCCCGATCTCGTCGCGATCGGCCACCAGGTTCAGCGCCTTGCGGACGCGGATGTCTGCGAACGGCTGGTGCTTGAAGTTGAACATGAGGAACTGGTAGTTCACACCCACGTACGAGTACAGCAGTGCGTCGGCACGCGCGGCCTGAATCGTCTTCTGCTCCTGCGCGGTCGGCGAGCTGATGTGGCTCACCTGCTTGGAGACGAAGGCCGCCAGCGACGCAGCGCGATCCGGGATCGCGACCTGCACGACCTTGTCGAAGTACGGCTGATCCTTCTGCCAGTAGCCCTCGTGGCGGCTGTAGGTCTGGCGGACGCCTTCCTGCGACTCGGTGATCATAAACGGGCCCATGCCGCCGAACTTCATCGGGTCCTTGAACCCGATGTCGACGATCTCCTTCGGCATCATGACGTTGCGGATCTCGGTGATGCCGTTGAGGAAGCCACTGCTGGGCTTCGCCATCGTCACCTTCACGGTGTTCGCGTCGACCGCCTCGACCTTGGACATGCCCTCCAGGGTAGTGGAGCGCTGGAAGTTGCCCTTCGGCAGCTTCTCGGCCGCGGCGGTGTTACCGGCGATGCGGTTAAGGTTCCACGCCAGGTCGGCGGCGTCCCAGTCGCGCCCGTTCCACGGCGCGCGGTTGTGCATCTTGATGCCCTTGCGGACCTTGAGCACGAACGTGTTCTTGTCGGGGATCTCCCACGACTCGATCAGGTTCGGGCGCAGTTTGCCGGTCCACTCGTCCAGCTCCAGCGCGCGCTGACCGATGATCATCCACTCGGAGTTCGACACAGCGGTGTGCTGGTCGTGCTGGACGTTCGTCTCGGTCAGCTGCTGGGTGAACGTACCGCCCTTCTTGGGCGTCCCCTTCACCACGGGCATGCCCGCACGTTCCGCCTGCGGCGCGACCGCGGCAGATGCCGGGGTGCTCGCGGACTTCGGCGCGGCGTCGTTCACGGACTTCTTCGGGCCGCTGCTGCAACCAATGAGCGCAGCACCCGCCAGACCGGCACCAGCAATGGCGCCGCCCCGCAGCATGGATCGGCGGCTCAGCCGCCCCGTTTCGATTCGAGACCAGTACTCACCAGACGGCATTGAGGACCCCTCCAGTTCAGATGCCGGGCACCCGTGTGTTCTCAGGTTACGTTTCTTATAGGAACTCGGATTCAGTGCCGTCTACGGACATTCGCATCATGATCCAGGCAGCACCGAATTAGTGACGTACACCACAAAGTTCTTGGCGCACGACGAGCACGTTCGCGGACGCGGAGCGGGGACCGACTGCTCGGTCCCCGCTCGCGAAACACTGACGAGAACGCCCGAGAGCTAGCGCGAGCCCTTCAAGCGCGGATCGAGGACGTCACGCAGTGCGTCACCGAACATGTTCGCGCCGAAGACCACTAGGCTGAGCGCGATGGCCGGGCCCCAGAGCAACCACGGCGCCGCGAACATGTACGCACGGCCCTCGGCGGAGAGCATGTTGCCCCACGACGGCGCCGGCGCCTGGATGCCAAACCCGAGGAAGCTCAAGGTCGCTTCCGCAAGGATGAACTGACCGAACGCGAGCGACGCCAGGATGATGATCGGCGATGTGATGTTCGGCAGCACGTGCTTGAGCATCACGCGGACGTCCGTCGCCCCAACCGCACGAGCGGCCATCACGTACTCACTGCGCGCGACCTGCATGCTGGCGCCTCGAAGGACGCGCGACTCGGAGATCGCGTTCGGGATCGCGAGGGCGATCACGACGATGACCTGTGCGGGCACGTTCGGGAACCTCGCCCCCAGCACGACCATGATCGCGATCAGCAGGATGATGCCGGGCACCGCCTGGATCGCGTCGACGACGCGCTGCACGAGGTAGTCGAACGTACCGCCGAGGTACGCGCTCAAGACGCCGAGCGCGGTGCCCGGAATGAGCCCCAGCATCACGGCGAAGACACCGACGAAGAGCGAGATACGCGCCCCGTACACCAGGCGGCTGAACACATCCCGACCGAACTGGTCGGTACCCGCCCAGTAGACGGAGTTCGGCGCGATCAGCGCCGTGCGCTGGCTCTGCTCGAGCGGGTCGTACTGAGCGATGCTGTCCGCGAAGAGCGCCGTCAGGATCAGCATCAGCGTGATCGCCGCGCCGAAGGCCCCGAGTGGCTTGCGACGCAAAAACTTCCAGGTGGCCGACAGCACGCGGTACGGGATGCTCGGCGGGGCCACTGATCGACCAAACTGCTGTGCGGCTTCAGTCATTGCCATCTGTGGTTCCATTCCTGCACGGTCATGTTCTCGACGATCGGTCGCACTCGGCTAGGAGTAGCGGATCCGTGGGTCG
>CAMDAY010000199.1 GCA_945888895.1 Dehalococcoides mccartyi
TCCGTGCCGAGGGGAGTGGTCATGCCCGTGGTGACCTGCATGATCCCGTGCCCGCAGTCGAACGAGATCTGAGCGGGACCGGCAGAGTCGAACGGTACGGCGCGTGCGGCCTGCGTCATCGTTGACTCAGTCCATGCGATGGCCTTCAGCAGCGCGGCGGGGATGAACGGCGCGCCAGCGACGCGGTTCGCGCGGGTGCCTCGTTCGATCGGGGGGAGCGCGAAGAACGCGTCGCCCGGCAGCAGACGGTTGACCGAGGCGGCGTCGATGGCCGCGTTGTACTTCGTGCGTTGCTGGTCGGCCTCGTACGCGTTGGGTTGCCACGGGTCGAACGCGCACGCCTCCGCGCGCGGCGTCCCCCACGGCGCGAGGAGCGCGACCGCCGCGACGAGCATGCACGCCCCGAGGAGCGCGAACGCACGCCTCGAGGCTCGCCGGGTCACGCGGTCACGCATTCAGCCACCCCACCAGGATCACCTCGCCGGGAGCTGAGACGGCGTAGCGCTCCCCGGTCTTCGCTATCACGACGGCGGCCTCTCGTCCCGCGTTCGTGGAGTTCTGTCCATCGAACGTCCGCGCGGCGAGGTACGTTTTGTCGGCGCTCCAGGCCACGGGTACGTCGAAGCCCTTCGGCGGGCTGGCGAGGCTGCTCGGCTGCGTTCCCGGCCGGAGCAGTGTCACGGCGGCGCGGTCGACGCCCAGCGCCTCCTGGCCCACGGTGAGGTCGGCGCCGTCCGGCGTCCACGTCGGCCCGTATTGCTCGCCGTTCGCGTTTGCGTCCGGCAGCGTGACCGGGCGCCCTGCCTCGATCGACACGACCTGTGCGCGGTTCACGACGCGCTCCGCGCGCGGCTGCGGCGCGAGGAACGCGAGAGACTTGCCGTCGGGCGAGAGCTGCCAGTCGCGCGCGATCTCGTCGGAGGCGTGGAAGGCGAGCGTTGGGGCGTTGTTGCCTCGCTTCGAGAAGACATCCGTGCCGTTGTTGGAGAGCCGCGCGAAGAGCAGCGCGCCACTGCCGTCGATGCCGACCGGGAGGATCCCGAAGGCGGTCGGCTCCTCGTGCAGCACCGTGCGCGCCTGCGTTTCGATGTCCACGCGCACGATCGCCTGCACATCGCTCGCAATGCCGCCGGGGCCGCTCGGACCACTGGCGCCCGGCGCCGATGCTGCTCCGCCACCGCTGGTCCCGCCGACGGAGCGGCGGTAGAGGATCGCCTTGCCACCGCTGACGAACTGCGGCTTCACCAGCAGGTCGGCGTCCCGCGCGAGGCGCGTCTTCGCCCTCGTCTTCGCGTCGAGGAGCCACAACTCGGACGGCGCGCCGCGCTGGGCGGGAGTGCCGGTGGGGATGACGTTGAAGGCGATCAGGTTGCCGGACATCGCGCCGGGGTTGATGCCCCACCCCTCCGCGTGCTGCACGGTGTCGATGATCGTGCGCTCCTCGGGCCTCGTCGCCGGGGCGACGTAGACGAGGTCAGCGGTCTGGCCGAACGCGGCGAACACGAGCTGCGGTACGCCGGTCGTGGCCTTCGAGCCGAGCGGGAGCAAACGCAGGACCCCGAATGAGATCCCGATGAGCGCAATCACGCCGACGATGATCGAGGCGGTGAGCCAGCGATGCTGAGTCAGAGAGGAGGCGAGGCGGGGTGCTCGTGCCATCGTTTGCACGCCGTGGCCGGGAGGCCTGCGATCGACCGGGGCCCCGCCAGGTCCGGCATCGCGACGACGTGGCCCTAGCCCTTTCGTTCAAGCGAACGTCGCACCTCGTGGCGCGCGTTCAGAGCGGTGGTGGGCGGCACCAGAAGGTGCCCGGGTCGGCTCATCCACGATAGGCAGCGGGTTCCTGCGCGTCAACGAAAGGAGGCATCTGGTTTAGCAGTTCACTCATATGTGCCTGATATGCTCGATTCGTGATTCTCCGCGACCTTCCCCTGCTCTTCACTGCCCCCACCGTCTTCGCGATCCTCGTCGCGGCGTTCGTCGTGTCGATCATGGTGGGGCTGATCTTCCACGAGTTCTGTCATGCCTGGGTGGCGAACCGTCTGGGCGACCCGACGCCCCGACTGATGGGGCGGCTGACGCTGAACCCGCTGGCGCATTACGACCCGATCGGGACGACGATGATCCTGTTCGCGGGCTTCGGCTGGGCGAAGCCCGTACCGGTGAACCCGAACTACGCGAAGAATCCGAAGCAGGCGATGCTGCTGATCGCGTTCGCCGGGCCGGCCTCGAACCTCGTCGTGGCAGCGGTCGCTGGGATACCGCTCCGGTTCGGCTGGGTGCCTATCAGTGGGAATCCGGCGATCTGGGCGGCGAACTGGACGGTGGTCGACCTTGTGGGGCTGTTCCTGAGCACGGTGCTGGTGCTGAACGTATTCCTCGCGCTGTTCAACTTGCTGCCACTGCCGCCGTTGGACGGCTCGAAGGTGCTGATGGGCCTGCTCCCGGATCGACTCGCCGAGCAGTACCAGCGGCTGGAGCCGTGGGGGCCGGGTCTGTTGATGCTGCTCATCCTGGCGCCGTTCGTGACGAACGGTGCGGTGAGCGTGATGATCGTGATCAGGCCGTTAGCCAACTTCCTGTTCGACCTCTTCCTCGGCACGCCCGGTGGACTGTTCTAGCGTCCTGGGGCGCGCCCGCTATCGCGCCTGGCAGGTCACGCATGGCATACGTCCCTTCCTCGCTCCTCGAGAGATCGAGCGGGCACGCCGGCACCTGACGCCGGCGGAGTTCGCGCTGTTCCTCGGCGCGGAGGCGCGGGACCGGCGGCACTCCGTTGACCTGTTCGAGGCCCTCCGCGGGGCCGGTGCGGGCGAGTCCGAGCTGGCAGCAGCGCTCGTACATGATGTGGGGAAGGGACGCCTGCGGACGTGGCACCGCGTCGCGTTCGTGCTGCTCCGCTCCACCCCGCTCGTCCGGCGGTTCGAGGTGGAAGCGGGTGCGCCGTGGCAGCAGGCGCTCTGGCGGCTGCGGCACCACGCGCGCCTGGGCGCGGAACGTCTTGAGGCTGCCGGGAGCGACGAGCGCGTAGTGGAGCTGGTGCGCCGGCACACAGACGCGCCGCCCGACGACGATGCGGCGCTGGCGCGGTTCATCGAGTTCGACGACCGGCTGTAGCCGGAACCGCGCGATCAACCGCGCGTTGTGTACTATCCAGCGACTCGGTAACGGCCGAGGGGACAGGGAGCATCAACTTGCGCGTCGCGATCCTCGGCACAGGCCTTATCGGTTCATCCCTTGGCCTGCGTCTCCGGCGTGACGCCGCGAAGACAAAGATCGAGATTGTCGGCTACGACCGCTACCCGGACGTGGCACAGCGCGCTCGCAAGGTCGGCGCGATCGACGCCACGGCACACACGCCGCAACAGGCCGTCGAGGGGGCGGATCTGATCATCCTCGCGACCCCGCTGCTGGCCATCCGCAAGATGCTCGAGGAGATTGCGCCGGTCGTCGGCCCGGACTCCGTGATCATCGACACGGGATCGACGAAGGCCGAGGTGCTGCGCTGGGTGGACGAGCTCCTACCGGCGCACGAGGGCTTCGTGGGCGCGCACCCGATGGCAGGGAAGACGGAGACCGGGCCTGACTCGGCCGACGCCGACCTGTTCGAGGGTGCTCGTTGGGTGATCGTGCCGACAACGCGGACGTCGGAGCGTGCGACCAACGCAGCGCTCTGGCT
>CAMDAY010000200.1 GCA_945888895.1 Dehalococcoides mccartyi
CGACTGGTCGATGACCACGACCTTGTCGAGGTGCTGGATGCCATCGATCGAGTCGTGGTCGCCGCCGCGCTCCCGCGCGCCGTTCAGGTCGTGCTCGAGCTGCTTCGCGAGGATCTGGTTCACGAGCGATGACTTGCCGCTGCCGGACACCCCGGTCACCGCGATGAACGTGCCGAGCGGGAACCGCGCGTCCACGTTCTTCAAGTTGTTCTCACGCGCGCCCTTGATGCGCAGCGACTTGCCGCTGCCGGGGCGGCGCATCCGCGGCATCGGGATCTGGCGCGCGCCGCTGAGGAACTGGCCGGTGAGCGATGCCGGGTTCGCCATCACCTCGGCGGGGGTGCCGAAGGCGACGACGTTGCCGCCGAGCTCGCCCGCGCCGGGGCCGATGTCGATGAGGTGGTCGGCGGCCATCATCATCGCCTCGTCGTGCTCGACGACGAGGACGGTGTTGCCGAGGTCGCGCAGCCTCGTCAGTGTCTTGATCAGCCGCTCGTTGTCCACGGGGTGGAGGCCGATGCTCGGCTCGTCGCAGACGTACAGCACGCCCATCAGCGCGGAGCCGATCTGCGTGGCGAGGCGGATGCGCTGGCCCTCGCCGCCGGACAGCGTGCCCGCGCTGCGGTCGAGCGTGAGGTACTCGAGGCCCACGTCGCGCAGGAAGACGAGCCGCCCGCCGATCTCCTGCAGGATCTGCCGTGCGATCGCGAAGTCACGCGAGGACAGCGGCGTCGAGGTCTCGTCGCGCAGGCCCTCGGTCCATTCGAGGGAGTCCGCGACGGACAGTCGCGCGATGTCGACGATCGACTGCTCCTCGACCGTCACGGCGAGCATCTCCGGCTTGAGTCGCGCGCCTCGGCAGACGTCGCAGGGCACGGGCTGCATGTAGCGCTCGATGTCGGAGCGCACCCACTCGGACTCGGTGTCCTTGTAGCGCCGCTCGAGGTTCGTCATCACGCCTTCCCACGTGATGCTGTACTTGCGGACGCGCCCGCTGCGGCTGCTCTTGAAATCCACCTCGTCGATCGCGAGGTCGCCCGTGCCGTACATCAGCGCCTGGTACTGCTTCGGCGTGAACTTCTCCAGCGGCTGCGAGGTCGTGAAGCCGAAGACCTCGCCCAGCGCGGCGAGGCGGCGGCGGTACCAGCCGAGGCTGGTCGCCATGCGCTGGAACGGCGTGATCCCGCCCTCGTCAATCGACAGCTTCTTGTTCGGCACGACGAGGCTCTCGTCGAGCTGCATCTTGAAGCCGAGGCCGGTGCACTCCGGGCACGCGCCGTGCGGGGTGTTGAAGGAGAAGTTGCGCGGCTCGATCTCGCCGACGGAGTACGGCACGTGCGAGGTGTTCGAGCAGGCGAAGTGCTCGCTGTACGTCTGCTCCTCGACGACCTTTGCGTCCTCGGCGCCCGTCCCGAACAGCGCGAGGACGGCGATGCCCTCGCCGAACTTCAGCGCCTGCTCCACGGAGTCCGACACGCGCTGCCTCGTGGCGTCGCGGTCCTCGTCGTCCTCGGCGGGGATCACGATGCGGTCGACGACGACGTCGATGTCGTGCCACTTGTTGCGCGCGAGGGCGATCGGCTCGTCCATGCTGACGACCGTGCCGTCGATCCTCGCGCGGACGAAGCCACCTCGACGGATCAGGTCGAGGACGTTGGTGTGCTCGCCGCGCTTGTGGCGGATCACGGGCGCGAGGATCATCGCGCGCCGTCCCGGATCGAGCGTCAGGATCGCATCGACGATCTGCTGCGCGGACTGGCGGCGGATCACCTGCCCGCAGTGGATACAGTGCGGCACGCCGACGCGCGCGAACAGCAGGCGGAGGTAGTCGTAGATCTCCGTGACCGTCGCGACGGTCGACCTCGGGTTCTTCGAGACGCCCTTCTGGTCGATCGAGATCGCGGGGGAGAGCCCCTCGATGTAATCGACGTCGGGCTTTTCCATCAGGCCGAGGAACTGGCGGGCGTAGGCGGAAAGCGATTCGACATAACGTCGCTGTCCCTCGGCGTAGATCGTGTCGAAGGCGAGCGACGACTTCCCGGAACCGGAGACGCCCGTGATCACGACGAGCCGGTCGCGGGGGATCTCGACGGTCACGTTCTTGAGGTTGTGTTCGCGCGCGCCGGTCACGACGATGCGGTCGAGGGGCATGGAGACGCCTGTCCGTGATCGATGCTTGCTGCGCCGAGGTGTTGCGCCAGGGGAGTGGGCGCCGCCTCGAACGGTGCGGTCGATGTTCCGAACGACCATGGTACCGCCGGAACGCTCCGCGCTCCAAGAGTGCCTGGTGTGGGGAGCGGAGCCGGGCGCGGGTCTCGACCTCGCGAGGGGCGTTGAGCTGGCCACGTGGGGCGGCCCACCCCTGCCCCTCCCGGCGCGGGAGGGGTGAGACGGAGTGGAACCAACTGTGAGGGGCGCAGCTCCTCACACTCCCGGCGGAACTTGATGTGGCCGCGTCAGGTCGATGCGAGTGATTCGAACCGCCGTCCGGAACGGGTCATGCGAAGACGGCCGGACGGTGGGTTCCTCAAAGGGCGAAGCCCTTTGAACTTCATCCCCCTTCCCGCGCCGGGAGGGGCAGGGGTGGGCCGCCCCACAGGTGCACCTCTAACGGCGGTCGCGCGCGACGACGTGGCCCTCGTGCGGCGCATCTCGACGGGCGCGCGCTAGCCCTTCGGGGCGGGCGGGGGGTCGTTGGGGTAGCGAGGGTCGGGGGCATCGTCAGGCGGCGTGTCCTCGGACGCTGCGCCGAGGCCGCCGAACAGGCTGCCGAGCTCCGGTGGCATGTCCTGGCCGAGGCGCGACATCTGCTCGCGGAGCTGCGTCTCCACCTCGCGCAGTTGGTCCTCGGTCACGCCCATCGTGTGCAGCGTCTCGCGCACCAGCCGCTGCACCTCGTTGAAGTCGCCGCGCACGAGGGCGTCGGCCACCTCGAGTTGTGTCTCGACGGCGCGGAAGCGCTCGCGGCGCTCGGTCTCGTTCGTGGTGGTGAGGATGGTCCCCATCAGCCGCGTGAACAGGTTCGTCGTGCGGGCGATGCGGACGCGATCCTCGGGGTCTTCCGGGAACGTCCCGGTGACCTGCACCTCGAGGCCGGCTCGCGTGTCCGAAGCGACGTACTGATTGGGCATAGGCACCGTTCCCGTCCGCGTTGTGGGAGATCGATCGTACCTCGACGGCCCGGGGGCCGCCCGCCGGCGCTACTCGGGGCGCTACTCCGCGCGCGAGGAGGGATGACGCAGCGTGGCGGCGAGCAGCATGAGGGCGGCCTGCGCGAGCACGCCGGGCGCGAGCGGGGGCGAGGGCCCAACACCGCCCGACGCCGCGAGCCACCAGCGCCGAGCGGCGGGCGTGGACTCCCACGTGGCCGCGTAGCTCTGGTCGAGCGCGCCGGACTCATGGTTCCCCTCGACGTGGCTCCAGACCCCGAACGCCGAGGCGGCGAGGACGACCACATAAAGCCCCTGCGCGATGCGGAGCGACATCCGCGAACGCGCCGTGGCGATCATCGACAGCGCGACCGCGGCGACCGCGATCGCCGCGAACGGGATCAGCTGGGTCGGGCCCTCCCAGTGCCGCCCGATCGCGAGCTCGGTGGTCGTGCCGGCGAGGGCGATCGCGGTCAGCACGAGGAGCGCGCGGCGCAGCACGGATGCC
>CAMDAY010000201.1 GCA_945888895.1 Dehalococcoides mccartyi
CGCCCTGCGTGTCGAGGATGCGCGCGACGTGCTGCGTGGGCTGCCCCATGCCGAGCGTCCGGACGCCGTCCTCGTGGATCCGATGTTCCCCGAACGGAGCAAGGTGGCGCGCGCGAAGAAGGAGATGCAGCTGCTGCAGCGGCTGCTCGGCCCCGACGCCCCGCGCGACACCATCGACCTGATCGAGACCGCGCTCGCGACCGCGCGCCGCCGCGTGATCCTCAAGCGCCCGGTACACGCCCCGCACGTTGAGGGCGTCCGTACCCCCGACCTCGAGGTCCCCGGCCGCGCCGCGCGCTACGACGTGTACCTGATTGCGCCGCCTCGGCTGTAGGGGCGTAGCGGAGGGCCCTCACCTCAACCCTCTCCCACTGCGTGGGCGAGGGAGCCAGAATTCGGAACCCTCTCCTGCGAGGCGGGAGAGGGCAGGGTGAGGGTCGTTCCCGTTACTGCGCTCGCAGCTCTTCGAGGAGCGGGCGCAGCGCGGCGAGGGCGATGCCGCGGTGGGAGATGCGGTCCTTCTCGTCGGGCGTGAGCTCGGCCGTGGAGCGGCCGTCGGGGCGCAGGAAGATCGGGTCGTAGCCGAAGCCGTTCGCGCCCTGCGGGGCCAGCGCGACGTGGCCCTCGACGACACCCTCGCGCGTGAAGACGCGGTTGCCGGGGAACACCAGCGCGACGACGGCGCGGAAGCGCGCGGTGCGTCGAGGCATCGGGACGCCCTCGAGGCGGCGCAGGATGAGCGCGTTGCGGTCGTGGTCGTCACGCATCGACGGGCCACCGTAGCGCGCGCTCGTCACGCCGGGCTGGCCGTCGAGCGCGTCCACCTCGATCCCCGAGTCGTCGGCGAGGGCGGGCAGGCCACTCGCGGCAGCGGCGGCGACGGCCTTCGAGATCGCGTTCTCCGTGTACGAGCGGCCACCCTCGGCGACCGGGGCGAGCACGATCCCGAACTCGCGCGGCGTCAGGATGTCCCACCCGGCGTCGCCGAGGATCGCCTTGATCTCGCGCACCTTCCCCGCGTTGCCCGTCGCCAGCATCAGTCGAGGGTTCGGCATGTTCGATCTCCTTCGTGTGGGTCGAGGAGGGTTTCCCAGTGCATCCTGTGCAGCCTGACAGGTTCCGCCGGGAGCGTGAGGGGCGCAGCCCCTCACGGTTGGTTCTCTTCCTCTGAACCCCTCCCGCGCCGGGAGGGGCAGGGGTGGGCCGCCCCGCGCTGGCACCTCGACGCGACTCGCGACATCGACGCCGCGTCCATCCGCTCTCGCCACCTCGGCAGAGGAGCGCTAGATCTCGCTCCAGCGGCTCTCCATCTTCGCCGCCACGGCGGGCATCGTCGTGTACTCCATCTCGTCGAGGGGGAGGCGGTGAGGCTCGAAGGGGCCGTGGAGGCGGAGGAAGTCCGCGATGTCGTTCGCCTTCTGGCGCGCGTTGTCGTAGGACAGGTCGTCGAACATGTCACGCGGGCCGACGAGCTTGCCGTTCGCCAGCTGGAAGCCGAGCGCGACGACGCGCGGTGGGCCATCGAAGCGTGCGGGGTGCGCGTCGGCCAGAGACACCGGCATCCACGGGCCATAGTGCGAGCCGCGCATGAAGCCCTCCACGATGTACGGCGTCGTGAACGGCTCGATCACCTCGCCGACCGCGGGGAACTGGTTCTGGCAGCGGACGATCGCCGTTGGGTCGTCCTTGCCGACGTAGCGGCCCGCGATCAGCGAGAGCTTGTCGGTGGAGGAGACCGCGGCGACCTCGCCGGTGGAGCGGGCGATGACGCGCTTGATCGCGTAGCGCCCGGGCGAGCCGATGAAGACCAACAGGTCGTACAGCTCCTCCGGCGCGTTGAACATGATCTTCTTGGAGTTCTTCAGGTCGTGGACCTCGAACGCGAACCCCTGGTGCAGCGCGTCCGCGATCACGAGGCCGGCGGTGTTAAACGGGTCGGCGAACATCTTGTAGAATGGCAGGTTGAACGAGCCGGACGAGGTCTTGTCGCCCATGAACACGATCACCGGTTCCGACTGCCGCTCGACCAGTTCGATCTCCGCGGAGCCGGGGCCCATGCCGCGGATGTTGCCGGAGAACGCGTCGACGAGGAGGTCCTGTCCGGCGCCGTAGAGCTTGAGGTTCTTCGCGGTCTCCGTGCCGGTGGTGAACGTGTCCCACGCGTACTCGTGGATCGCGGTGTCGTCCTGACCGCGGTCGTGCGACATGACGAGGAAGAGGTCGTCGCCGCACGCGTGCGCCTGGCCGTCGATCAGCAGCCCGCTCTGCACGGCCTGCGCGAGGCGCTCGCGGCCGACATCGAGGACCTCGGGGTGCATCGCGGAGTGGCCGACCCACCCGCCGATGTCTGCCTTGATCACACTGAGGGTCTGCATCGGTCGCTCCTCTATCGCGCTGCGTCGTCGCGCAGCTTGTCAGTCGTCGGGGTCGGCGTGGGTGCTAGATGCCGCCGAGGGCGATGGGGCCCTCGGGCACCTCGAAGCGGTCGCGCAGCACGGTGATCGCGGCCTCGGCGAGCGGGCGCACCGCCGCCTGGATGTCCCAGTCGAGGTCGCGGACGTGCGGCATGAATGCCTCCAGCGCGTTGAGGGTGTCGCGCCCGCGCCGGTCCTCGTGCTTCGCGTCGGCGGCACGGAAGCCCTGCAGCTTCCGCGCACCCTCGCGGCCTCCCTCGGCGATGTACCAGTCGGTGAAGTGCACGCCGCACCCGGCGGCGAACATCATCGCGCCGAGGGGCGTGGCGATCGGCGGCACGTTCGCCATCAGCGCGCGCGCGGTCCAGTCCCGGTGCGGTGCGTCGTACTCCATCATCAGGTGCCCGCCCGCCGGCACGAGGGTGCCGAGGGCGCGCGTGACCTCGATGTCGATGCCCTCGGGGATCTCGACCGCGCCGCCGGTGTCCATCGTCACGCGGTTCGTGGAGTCGGTGACCTCGACCCAGTTGTAGCCGGGGAACGGCCCGCGGTTGATCAGCCCGCGCAGGATCGGCTCCGCGCTCCGCCCGAGGCCGTCCGCGACGAGGAACGCGCGGAAGTAGTCGCTGCCGACCTTGCTCTGCGGCCCGATCTCGACGGCCAGCGTCACCCCGTTGCCCACCTCGGCGTTGTCGAGGGCGCACAGGGCGTGGCCCGGCACCTCGGCGACGGGGCGCCACGGGCTGGTGCGAGAGAAGGTGGTCGGAGCGTCAGCGATGGTCATCGTCCGGCCAGATTACACGGGGTGCTTTATGCGCGCTCATGCCGGGTATACCCGGTAGGGCTGCACCACGCCGGGATACCCGGCAGGCGCTCCGGGAGGGCGCGGGGCGTCTCAGCCACACGATGCGAGTTCGGGCGCGCTCATGGCAGCGAGGCGGTGCGGACGCTCCGCGAGTAGGATCGGCCACGATGACCACTGCTCCCTCCGACGCCGACCTTGCCGCGTACGTCGATGTGATGCGCCGGCTGCTGGCGCACGGCGGGTACGAGCGCACGGGCCGCGCCGCCGAGGCGAAGAAGTGGGACATCGACCACGTGGTCGCGTACCTCGAGGCGCACGGGCGGCCCGACCGGCGGAACGCGGTGCACGTTGCCGGGTCGAAGGGCAAAGGCTCCGTCGCCACGATCACCGAGGCGATCCTCCGCGAGGCGTTCGCGCCGATGTC
>CAMDAY010000202.1 GCA_945888895.1 Dehalococcoides mccartyi
CCGTCCGGTGCCGTCCGACAGCGGAGTCATGACGCGATCGCCTGGCTGCTCGACCGCGATGTGCCGGTGGTGATCGCCACGGCCCGTCCGCTGCGGGTGGTCCGCACGCGCATCGGTCGAGATCTCCTCGAATGGGTGTCGGTCATCCACATGAACGGCATCGGCCTCGCGCGCCGCGGGGTGTCGCACGTCTCGCCCACCGCTCGACTCGCCGTCGAGGCGACCGAGCGCGTCGTCGCCCTCGTCACCGCACGCACGCCTGGTGTGTGAAATCGAGGGTGAGACCTTCGGGTGCGACGCGCCGATGGATCCCGAGATGCTGTGGACGGTGAACTCCGCAACGCCCGAGATGGTGATCCCGGTCGCCGCGGCGCTTGCCGTGCGGATCGACGAGGAGCTGGGCTCCGTGCTCACGGTGATCCAGGAGGCGAGCGGGACGTTCCTCAACATCGTCCCGCCGGGCACATCAAAGGAAGCCGCGCTCCTGCGCCTGCTCCCCGACGCGCCGCCCTGGCCAGGCATGCTGGCGTTCGGCGACGACCTCGGCGACCTCGAGGTGCTCCGGCTCGCCGAGCACGGTGTCGCGATGGCGAATGCGCACCCGAGCTTCCTCGAAGCGGCTCACTACCGCACGTACTCGAACGCGGACGACGGCGTCGCCTACGTGCTGGAGCGGCTCATCGAGGCGCACCGCTGAGTCCCAGCGGCTGATCCCAGCCGACAGGGCGCATACACTCACGACATGTACGCAGCGCGTTGGTTCGCCGGTGCTCTCTTCATCGCGTGTGTCCCGATCTTCCTCGTGCTCACGAATGTGCGCATCGCGGCGACCGAGGAGCGCGTGATGACGTACGGCATGTCCTCGTACAACGTTGCGGCGGTGACCGGGGTGGAGCAGGCGGAGCTGAATCGCGCCGCGCACGAGATCGTCCAGTACTTCACCTCGGGCGACCCGAACTCGCTACTCGACATCCGCGTGAAGTCAGGCAATGGTGAGCCCGCGCCGCTCTACAGCGAGCGCGAGATCATTCACATGCGCGACGTGAAGCAGCTGTTCCAATTCGTCTTCCGTGTCCACGAGGTGGCCTTCGCCTACATCGTCACCTACCTCGCGGGCGTCTACCTGTGGAGCCGCGAGCAGTCGCTGCGCCGCCTCGCCCGTCAGGCGATCACGGCGGGGATCGCAACCGTCGGCGTCCTCGGCGTGGCGGCGATCGCGATGCTGATCGGCTTCGACCAGCTCTTCTACGCCTTCCACGTGTTCTCGTTCTCGAACGACTTCTGGCAGCTCGATCCGGCGACCGATCGCCTCGTCCAGATGTTCCCGATCGGCTTCTGGTTCGATGTCTCGATCGCGGCCGGCGTGCTGACGATCGTCGAGGGCGGTCTGGTCGCGTTGGGTGGCTACGCCTACCTCGAGTGGATCGAGCGCCGCGCCGAGCGCCGCCGCCGCGCCCGCCTCCGCGCCCGCGCCGAGGCGGAAGGCATCATCGTCGCGACGGAGTAGCCCTCGACGGTTCGGTACGAGAAAGGCCCGCGCTGTGCGGGCGCCTTGGCTTGGACTCGAAGCCCGAAGGTCTCTGCGGCCGGCGCGGGTATCCCGCGTATCTAGGCCGCTACAGCACATCCCCGTCCCAGTTGTTCACGCCGCCGTGGTCGCCGCCCATGTTGTGGGAGTGACCCCCGGCGCCGTGGCTGTGTCCGTGCCCGCCGCCCATCCCGTCGTCGAAGTGATCCTCCGCGTCGTCGAGGAAGTCCTCGGCCTCACCCTCGCCGAGGGCGGCGATCGGGCGGACGCCGGTGAGGATGTTCAGGCGGTTGATCTGCTTGCGCGCGGTGCTCTTCGACTTGCACTTCGGACAGGGCGCCTCCTCGTCGCGTGCCGAGATCGAGCGTCGCAGCTCGAACTTGGTGCTGCACTTGGCGCAGATGTAGTCGTACGTCGGCATCGAGGATCCTCGTCGGTGGTGTTCGCTCAACGGGCCTCTCGAGTGCTCGAGAGGCCCGCTCGGAGCCCGCAGGTCTGCATCGGCGGCACGGGGTTACCGCGCATGAGCCGATGAGCAACTAGTCCAGATAGTCCTTCAACTTCTTCGAGCGCGTGGGGTGGCGCAGCTTGCGGAGCGCCTTGGCCTCGATCTGGCGGATGCGCTCGCGCGTCACGTTGAACTCGCGGCCGACCTCCTCGAGGGTGCGCGACCGGCCATCCTCGAGGCCGAAGCGCAGTTCGAGCACCTTTCGCTCGCGCGGGGTGAGCGAAGACAGCACGTCCATCACCTGCTCCTTGAGCAGCTGGTGCGACGCGGCGTCCGAGGGCGCCAGCGCCGACGGGTCCTCGAGGAAGTCGCCGAGGTGGGAGTCCTCCTCCTCACCGATCGGCGTCTCCAGCGACACCGGCTCCTGCGAGACCTTCATGATCTCGCGCACGCGCTCGGCCGGAAGCTCCAGCTCCTTGCCGATCTCCTCGGCGGTCGGCTCGCGACCGAACTCCTGAACCAGGCGGCGCTGGATGCGCACGAGCTTGTTGATCGTCTCCACCATGTGGACGGGGATGCGGATCGTGCGCGCCTGGTCGGCGATGGCGCGCGTGATCGCCTGCCGGATCCACCACGTCGCGTATGTCGAGAACTTGAAGCCCTTGCGGTAGTCGAACTTTTCGACCGCGCGGATCAGGCCGATGTTGCCTTCCTGGATCAGGTCGAGGAGCGACATGCCGCGGCCGATGTACTTCTTCGCGACCGACACGACGAGGCGCAGGTTCGCCTCGGTCAACTGTCGCTCAGAGCGGCGGCCGTCGTAGATCAGCTTCTCGAAGTAGTACTGGAGGCCGCCACCGTGGTCCTCCTGCAGCTTCACCGCGAGGTTGCGCGGGGGCGGGAACACCTTCGCCTCGGAGCCCGCCGCCTCAGCGGCCCAGCGGACGTGCTCCGGTCGCATGATGTGGGTGATGATCGAGTGACGGATGAGCGCCGCGTGTGCGCGCTCGTCGTCCCACTTCATCTCCTTCGCCAGCGCCTGGTGCGTCGCCTCGTCGAGGTCGCCGTCGATCGTCTTGCGGAACACCGCGTCGGCGATACGCTCCGACACCGACTGGCGCGGTAGGTCGAGGTGGTGGCTGATCGCCTGGTACACCGGGCGGTCGTGGTGGAACTGCCGCAGCAGCTCGACGAACACCTCGCCCCAGGTCGGCTCCTCGCCGTTCTCCTCGCGATAGTCCTCGAGGATCTGCTCGACGTGCAGCCACTCCTCGATCGCGCGGGAGAGGCGCTTCTCGTCGTCGGCCGTCAGCAGCGAGACCTTGCCGATCTCGCGCAGGTACATGCGCACGGGGTCGTCGATGCCCGCGACCTCGTCCACGATGCGGCGCGCAGCGTCCACCACGCCGCCCGCCTCGCGGCCCGCGATGGGGTCGATGCGGACGGTGATGCCGTTCTCAGACAGCTGGGAGATGACCGAGGAGAGCTTCTCCGCGCTGACCTCCGCGTCAGGGATCGCCTCCAGCACGTCCTCTGCGCTCACCGAACCGGAGCGACGCCCCTTGTTCAGCAGCGCTTCGAGGCCCGCATCCGCGATGCTGGTGTCTTCAAAAGCCTGTGTCATGCCAACTCCCTCTCTCCCGGGTCATCGTCGCTT
>CAMDAY010000203.1 GCA_945888895.1 Dehalococcoides mccartyi
TACGCGCCGATCGCCCCGCCCCCGCCCCCTACCAGTGGTCCTCTTGCCCCTCGAGACCAGTGGTTGGGAGGTAGGCTCGGCCGGGGTCGCCGATGTAGACCTCGACGCCACGGAGCGCGAGGCGAGTAAGTAGGGCAAGGATCCGCTCGGCCATGTCGCGCTCGTAGGCAATATCGCCGGCAAGTAACCTGCTGGGCGATAGACCCGCGATCCGGTAATAAGCGGAGCCTGTGCCAGCGAGCCCGGAGGACACCCCATGAATCTCACCACCGCTCTTGCGAAGCGTCGCGACGCGGGCCGTCCGGTCCGCGCCGCGCTTATCGGCGCGGGTAAGTTCGGCTCGATGTTCCTGTCGCAGGTGCCGACGATTCCCGGGCTCGAGGTAGCGGTGATCGCGGACCTCGACCCGGACCGAGCGCAGGCGGCCTGCCGCAACGTCGGCTGGGACGAGGCGCGGCTGGCGAGGACACGCTTCGTCGACAGCGGCCGCGCCGCCTGCGAGGCCGAGGACGTCGAGGTCGTGATCGAGGCCACGGGTTCACCCGAGGCGGGCGTGATCCACGCGCAGGCCGCGATCGAGGCCGGCAAGCACATCGTCATGGTCAACGTGGAGGCCGACGTGCTCGTCGGGCCGCTGCTCGCCGCACAGGCGCGCGAGCGCGGGACCGTGTACTCGATGGCGTACGGCGACCAGCCCGCGCTGGTGTGCGAGATGGTCGATTGGGCGCGCTCGGCAGGCTTCATCGTGGCAGCGGCGGGCAAGGGGACGAAGTACCTGCCGCAGTACCATGGGGTGACCCCCGACGATGTGTGGCCCCACTACGGCCTCACGCCCGATGCCGCCAAAGCGGCCGGCATGAATCCGCAGATGTTCAACTCCTTCCTCGACGGCACGAAATCCGCGATCGAGGCAGCAGCGATCGCCAATGCCTGTGGCCTCGACGTGCCGGAGGACGGTCTGCACTTCCCGCCCTGCGGCGTCGACGATCTCGCGCACGTGCTGCGTCCGAAGGCCGTCGGCGGCATGCTGGAGCGCGACGGCATGGTCGAGGTGATCTCGTCGCTCGAACGCGACGGACGTCCGGTGTTCCGGGACCTGCGCTGGGGCGTCTACGTGGTGCTCAAAGCGCCTAACGACTACGCCGCCGCCTGCTTCCAGCAATACGGCCTGCCGACCGATGTCACCGGCCGCTACGCCGCCATGTACAAGCCTTTCCATCTGATCGGGCTCGAGCTTTCGATCTCGGTCTTGAACGCGGCGTTGCGGGGCGAGCCCACCGGCACGAGCCGCGAGTGGCGCGGCGACGTGGCCGCGGTGGCGAAGCGCGATCTGAAGGTGGGCGAACGCCTCGACGGGGAGGGTGGCTACACGGTCTACGGCAAGGTGATGCCCGCCCGCCGCAGCCTCAGTCTGAAGGCGCTGCCGATCGGGCTGGCGCATGGTGTCACCGTGACCCGGGATCTCGCCGCCGGCTCCATCATCACGGAAGCGGACGTGACCGAGAACGCGGCCTCGCAGGCCCTGCAGGCTCGCCGCGCCATGGTGGCGCGTTTCGGCTGATCACCAGCGCGAACGGACCCTGCTCGTCGAGGAAGGCAACGCGCTATCACCGGATCGTTGACCGCAACGTGACTTCCGGCGCGCAACCCCACACTCGTAAGATGAATCCGTGCCGCTGAACGAATTCGAGCAGACATCGATCCAATCCGTACTCGCCTACCTCGGCGAACGGAGCGGCAGCTCTTGGGCTATCGAACAAGTGCTGGAAGATCAATACCGCTCTGAGCCCGTACCCGAGGTGCGGGTGTCGGATGGACGCACAACAGCCGCCATTGAGGTGAAAGAACTCATCGCCGCAGCGGGAAGGCAGTTCGGATGACCTGACCCCCTGAAACAGATCCACCGCGAGCGAGAGAATCGCGGTGGACAGGAAGGGGTCTTCGGATGGTTGCGAAGCGGAAGCGGTACGGGGCCGAGGAGATCATCGGCAATCTGCGGGAGGCGGAAGTCAGCCTGGCGCAGGGCCAGCCGGTCGCCCAGGTCGTGCGGAAGCTCGGCGTGAGCGAGCAGACCTACTACCGCTGGCGCCGCGAGTACGGCGGGATTGACCTGCCCCCGGTATTCATACCACTTGCAGAGTTAGCGTTTCGCCCCCGACCTCCGCGTCGATCCGCGCCGCGGACACGGTGCGCCCGTTCGTCGGACACGCGCAGACGTGCCGTTCGCAGTAGAGCACGTGTCGCGCGGCGTTCGTCTCACAGTGGAGGCTGTGCCCACAGTGGGCACAGACAACGCGACCGCGGATTGCGGCCTACACCGTGAAGGCGCACGCGATAGCGTCGACGAGGCGCCTGATGCCGCTGTGCGCGCTCCCAGAGGCCCTCGTCGACAACGGCCGCGTGGCGGCCAGCTGACTCCTCGCCCTCGAAGGTCACGCCACCCGTGTAGAACCGGCAGTGGAGCATGTCCTTGACCGCGTGCGCCGTGAACACGCGCCCGGTTCGGGTGCGGAACCCCTGGCCGTTCAGCCACGCGGCGATCTCGCCGTTGGACGGCTCAGCGGTGCGGCAGATGAAAACCAGTCCGCCCGGGATGCGTGGGCGACGCCTGTAAGGCCCGCAGTACCCGCCGTCCAAAGCCGACGGACAGGTTCGGTTAACTGCGCACGTTCACAGACGGAATCCGCCCTGATGGCGACAAGTACCGCCTGATGCCGCCGTGTGCCGTGAAGATGGGTGGCAATATGGTGGCAACTCAGCGCATTTGGGCGCAATTTGAGGTGCGCCGAGGGGCTCCGGCAATGAAGCCGATTGCCAGAATCCCTCATGTTTACGGGCGATTCTGTTGGCGGGAGTGCGTGGGTGTCGAACCCACCCGGGACCACGACGTGGCCCCGCAACGGTTTTGAAGACCGCGGACATCACCGGACACCATCCACTCCCGCGCGCATGATAGGCGACCGGTCGGCAGTCGATCACCTCGCGACAAACGGCTCGGTCGAATCGTCTGTCGCCGCCAGCGCCGCCGTGAGGCGGTCCCGCGCATCCGAACGCATTTCGGGCAGCGCGTGGCTGTAGATGTCGAGCGTGGTGCTGGTCTGCGAATGCCCTAACGCCCGACTCACCTCCAGCAGCGGAATGCCCAGCGCGAGCATCAGCGTCGCCGCTGCGTGTCGCAGGTCATGGAAGCGCATCGGAGGTAGTCCGGCTGACGCGAGGATGGCCTGCAGTATCCGCGTCACCACCCTGCCCTGGATCGGATCGCCGATTGGCGTAGTGAAGACGAGCTCGCCCCACTCCGCGCCTGCCCATCGTTCGCCCGCGCGCTGCTGCTCGCTGCCCTGATGATCCCGGTGTCTCTCCAGCAGTGTCCAGATCGGGTCCGGGATGTCGACTGAGCGCGCGCTCCGCTTGGTCTTCGGTTCGAGGAACAGGTACTCAGTACCGATCCGGTGCAGCGAGCGCCTCACCGTGAGCGAGCGGCGATGATCGTCGATGTCCGTCCAGCGAAGGCCGAGGATCTCGGACTGACGGAGCCCCGGTTCTGTCAGAACTCAGGGCTTGCTGACTACCGATTCACGCTCGGTACCAACGTCCGTCACGCAGCGCTCACGTCCTGGATCAGCT
>CAMDAY010000204.1 GCA_945888895.1 Dehalococcoides mccartyi
ACAGCTGGGTCGGCGCCGTGATCACCACCTTCGCAGACGTGGTACCGCTCGGCGCAGTGAGGTCGATCGCCATCGTGCCGACCGCATTGAGCGTCGAGTTCGAGGCAATCGCCGTGTCAGTGCCGGCAATGCCGCCACCACCACGGTAGTTGGTCGTCGCGACGCCGGTGTTCGTCGTAACCGCAACAACCGTCTTAGCCGTGCCGGTGCTCACAATACCCGACGACACCGTGAAGGTGACCGGGATGTTCCCGAGCACCGCGTTGGTCGAGTCCGTCACGATCGCACACAGGAAGTTTGCGACCGAGCCGTCCGCAAGGACGTCCGGTGCTGCTGCGTCGGCAGCGGAGTACGCGATGCCGCTCAGGTCCGGCGAGCCGGTGCACTTCGCAGCGGTCGTCGTCAGCACCAGCCGGATGTTGTTGCCAGCCGTGCCCGAGATCACCTCGGCAGCAGCGTCAACGCCTGCCCCGGCGTCAAGGCTCGTCTTCAGCGTGAAGCCGGCCGCCGCGTACGTGCCCGGAGGAGGGTTCGTAACGCCGGCGATCGTGATCGAGATGCTGGCGTTAGTGGCACAGGTGCCAGTGATACCGGTAATCGCGATCGTGTTCGAGCTGTTGACAGCCGTCGGGGTGGTGCATGCAGTGCCGCCACCGGACACCGTCACCGTGGGGTTCAGCCCCATGACGAAGAGAGCCGGGAACGTCACCGTCGCCGTCGTGATGTTCGTGGCCGCCGACCCGACCCCGGTGATGGTCCACGTAGTCGTCGCGCCCGCCGCCTGAGAGGCACCGGAGAAAGCGACCGTCGTCGGGATCGCCCCGATAGTGAAGCCGTTGGTCGAGGCGATAATTGTGTCAAGGCTTGTGGTGACCGCGTAACCCGCGGTGGCAGCCTGCGTGGCGTTGGCCGTGTACGCCCCAGCCACCGTCGGGTTTGTGACCGGGATCGTGACCACAAGGCTAGTGCCAGTGGCACACACACCCGCGAGGCCGATCGTGACGATCCCGCTGACGGACGTAGCCGCCGTGACACCGCAGGCGGTGCCATTGCCGGTCACCGTCACACCAGTTAGGACAGTAGCAACCGTGTAGTTCGTCGGGAACGACACCGTCACCGAAGTGAGAGTCGTAGCAGCACTGCTGACGGCGTTAAAGGTGTACGTCGCGGCGGCGCCGTTCACCGTCGAAGTCGACGTCACAGCACCTGCCGTGACGGCCGCCGCGTGCGCAGTGCGCTGTACGGAGAGGAGCGAGACGCCCATCACCATCACGAGCGCGACCGCGACGAGCGGTGAAGCAAACTTCTTAAAAATAGACAAACCAAGTCCTCCTGGACTGTTCAGACTTTCTACCGACGGTGAGTGTTTCGCTCTCCAGCCTCCTTCGTAACTGGCGGAGAGTTCGGGATAGACGCCGGCGTATTGATGCCGCCGCTCGAGCGAGACGCCACCACAATGGGGCCGCCGCTTCTCCTGAACTTCCTCATTGCACGTCCGTGCATGGTAGGCGGGCGCCGCCCAAGGCGACACCCTCCTATGCACGAAGACCAGAACGTCCCACGATGCCGCAGGGTTAACCCGCAGCCCCGCAATTCCTCCCGCTAGGAGTGAATCGAGGGTCGCGGCACCCCTGGACGCCATCGTTCGTCTCAAGAACGCAATGCCAAGGCACTTCGTTACTCGATATCTGCATACGCAGATGCGCCACCTCGTGGACGAACGAGGGAACCCACCGATCATGTGCAGACGCGCCTCCCCAGCGCCATGGGCGCCGCCCCCACCTCCATCACGATCGTCTAGCAACCGCCTGGGATGCGGACGTTGGGGGGCTGTTCCTCGACGCTACCGCACAGGCATCGGGCAGGCGGCGCTTGCCGATCCGTTCCCGCGCCGAACGAAGCGGCGAGGCCCACGTTTCACGATCACGTGGGTGCGACTCGGGCACCTCGATGCGGCTTTGCCCTGCCTTATTAACCCCGAGGGCGGCTGGCGCGTTATCCACATCGCAAGCGGGGAACAGTGCCGACCGTCAGCGGAGCCAGCCGGAAACCTCGACGCTGCCACAGACCGACCACCGGTACGCCGAGCAGTCGGTACGCCGAGTAATTTCGGTACACTGAGGCAGCGCGCGAAAGACGGCCAGCCATGCCCGACGCGTCCCATCGCTCCCCGATGCACGGCCTATCGATTGACGTCGAGCGGGACGCGGTTCAACGCGCCGCCCGGGGTGATCAGCAGGCCGTGGGCCAGTTGTATGACGCGTACGTCGAGCCGCTGTTCCGCTTCTGCGTCGCCCGTGTCGGCAACGAGACGGATGCGGAGGACCTGACCGAGGAGATCTTCCTCAAGGTCATGCGCTCCATCGACGGATTCGAGTGGCGGGCGCTTCCGATCCGGGAAGCCAACGTACGCGCAGGCAACGTGACCCAGCTCGGCGTTGGGGTGGGAGCCGGACCGGTCGAGGAAGAGCGGAGCCCGTTCCGGGCGTGGCTCTTCCGGATCGCCCGGAACCACGTCATCTCGCATTACCGCCGTCAGACGACGCGGAAGAGCGAGGGCGAGGTGCCGGAGTGGCTCCCGGACGATGCGCTGGGACCGGCAGAACTGGCCGAGCGCGCGGTGACCATCGAAGAGGTCTTCGCGGTCGTGGAAGCACTGCCGACGGCCCAGCGAGAGGTCATTCAACTCCGGTTCGGCGCCGGCCTCTCCATCGCGGAGACGGCGGAGGCGCTGGACAAGCAGCAAACGAACGTGAAGGTGCTCCAGCACAAGGGCATCAAGCGGTTGAAGGAACTCCTGGAGGCGGCCGCCGCCCCCAAGGAGGAGAAGCAGAACGATGACGGACGACGGCGCCGGCAAGTTGACCGGTAACTTCCTGCCCGAGGACCCCGACACCGCGGACGCCCTGCGCCTCGCGGAGGTGCTCGAGCGTGTGGAATCTGGCCGCGCCCCCGACCTCGACCCGACCGAGGATCCGGCCCTCTCGGACCTGCTCCTCACTGCGATGCGCGTCCGTGCCGACCTGGGCACCGTGAACGACGAGCGCGCGTTCCAGTCCTTCCACACCCGCTCGCGCGCGGTGATCCTCCACTCCCTCGAGCCGCAGCACACGACGCGCCCCATCAACGTCGTCTCGTTCAACCGTCGCGCGCTGATCTTCGCCCCGTTTGCCGCCGTTGCCGCGGCTGCGGCGATCGCGCTCACCGTCTTCGCGCCCCCGCTCACCACGGGCACCACCACCGGCAGCGGCGACCCGGCCGTCGCGACGAACCTCACCCCCCGCACCACCAACGAGGAGCTCGACCGCCTGGCGATCGCGATCGCGGACATCCAGTCGCGCACCGACAGCGGTCAGGCGGTCCCCGCCCCGCTCCTCCGCGCCGTATCGGAGGGCGCCGCCCGCGTCTCCAACATCATCGAGCAGTCCCCGGCCAGCGTGTCCAAGGAGACGGTAACCACCTACATCCAGGCCGCCCAGAACGGTCAGAACATCCTGAAGTCCGTCACCGTCGCCGACCAGGACGCACAGGGCGCCCTCGCCGCTGCGCAGCGGGCATCGCGTGACGCAGTCGTCGTCGCGGGCCGCTTCCTGAGCGCCACGCCGAC
>CAMDAY010000205.1 GCA_945888895.1 Dehalococcoides mccartyi
CGCCGCCCCTCGACGGCGGCACGCTGACCTGATCCGCGATCGCGACGCGATACCCCGCCGCCACGAGCTGGTCGAGGTAGCGGTCGAGCTGGTGGTACGGGATCCCGGCGAGCGGGATGCGCCCGCGTTCGTCGGCGTTGGGGTCGTTACCCATCGGCCGGGAGGTCAGCACGATGCCGAGGACGCGCGCGGCGATCTCGGCGTCCTCGTCGAACGTCTCGTAGAAGTCACCCATCCGGACGAGCATGAGCGCGTCCGGGTGCTGGGCCTTCAGGTCGAGGTACTGCTGACGGGCCGGTGTGGCCAGGATGGTGCTGCTTCCGCGGGGAGACGCGGCGTGGCCGACGCCCCAGTCTACCCCGCCCCACCCGAGGCGGCCAAGCGCGTGGCGGCGTCCACCGTGCCGCCGCCGATGGCGTCTACCGCCGAGGTGGCAGCGTGAGGCGACCCATCCCCCTGCCCCCTCCTCCGCGCGGGAAGGGGGATGAGATCCGAGGGCTTCCCGCTCCGGATCGTGCTGCTCCGCGCACGCTCGGAGATCGGTTTTAGACACGCACGATTCTGCCGGGAGTGTGAGGGGCGCAGCTCCTCACAATTAGTTCTCTTCCTCAGAACCCCTCCCGCGCCGGGAGGGGCAGGGGTGGGCCGCCCGACGCTGCCACGTGGTCCCTGCTCGCGTCGAGGTCATCCGCCCGTTCCCGCCTGACGGCAGCGCCCACCGGCACGATGCGCTAAGGTATCGCCTTCGCCAGACACGACTGGAGGCCGCATGCCTGCCCGCTTCCCTCGACGCTCGTTCCTCGGCCTGCTCGTAGCGAGCGCGGTCGCGACACCGCTCGCGCTCCTCGGCGCGTCCGAGGACGCTGCGGCGGCGGTTGCCGACCAGTGCAGCATGGACGACCGCGATCTGACGCCGCATAAGGGCTTCGCCAGCACGCGCGAGGGCAGCGGCGGCCAGTGCACCACCCACGCGGCGCGCCGCTTCGACACCGTCGCCCTGGAGCCGGGCGTGAACTGGCGCGGCAACGCCGCGTACTGGTACGACAACGCCGCGGCGATGGGCTGGGTCCTGGGCCACGACCTGCACGACGCTCGCCCCGGCGCGGTCGTGGTGTGGAGCGGCGGCGCTGGCCACGTCGCATTCATCGAACGAGTGACCGAGGCGGGTATTGAAGTCTCAGAAATGAACTGGAGCCAGCAGATGTGCGGCTGGTCCACCCGCTTCCGCACCTCGGCGTGGGGCCGCGTCGACCACGCCACGCTCACCTGGGACGAGGTGGGGATGCGCCTCTGGCATCCCTTCGTCGGCTACATCTACCCGGTGCGCCGCGAGATATCCGACTTCTAGTCGGCTGCTCGCGAGCCTGCGGCTCGCGCTAGCGGACGCGGAACGCCGCGAGGGGCCGGTCAGGCCACCGGCGAACATGCCAAGGGACGCCGCCTGCAGGAACGTCGGGCCATCGACTACCAGCAGGTGGAACACATCCTGCTCATCTTGCACCCGGACTCCACGAGCAGCGTCGGTTAGCTGATCGCCACCACGCGCGGCGTCGCGGGCTTCGCCTCGCGGACGAGGGCGTTCGGGGCGACGTCCGTGCACGCGCCGCAGCGGATGCACAGCGCGTCGTCCACGCGGCGCGCGCCGGGGCCGCCGATGATCGCCGCCGTCGGGCAGATCTCCTGTGCCTCGACGAGCCGCGGGTCGCTCTGGTTCGTCACGCGGAAGCGGATCAGGCCCTCGCACTCCAGCGCATCGCAGGTGCGGCCGGCGCTGTGGCGCTCGTACTCTTCGGAGAAGAAACGCAGCGTGTTGCGCACGATCTTCGGACTGAACTGGCCGTGGACGCAGTTCGAGAACTGCAGCGTGCGGTCGATCAGCGCGAGGTTGTGACGATCCTCGTGGCGCCCGTCGCCCGCGATCGTCCGGCGGATGATCTCCGTCTGGCGCTGGTTGCCGCCGTGGCAGGTCGTGCAGCGGCCGCACGACTCCTCCTCGACGAACTGCGTGAACATCTCCGCCATGTGGATCGTGCAGACCTGGTCGCCGAGGAACACGATGCCGCCGCCGCCCATCAGGGCGTCGAGCGCGGAGAACGGGACATTCTCCATCGATAGGTTCGGGACCTCGCGCGCCGGGAGCATCGAGCCGAGCGGGCCGCCGGACTGGATCGCCTTCAGTTGCTGGCCCGGCAGCATGCCGCCGCAGGCCTCGATCACCCCTGCCAGCGGGACGCCGAACGGGATCTCCATGAAGCCGACGCGCTGGATGTCGCCTGAGAACGAGAACAGGCGCGTGCCGCGCATCCGCTCCGTGCCGTACTCGATGTACCGCTGCGCGCCGTGCTCCACGACCATCGGCGCGTTCGCGTACGTCTCCACGTTGTTCACGTTGGACGGCTTGAAGAAGACGCCCGACCCGGCGGGGAACGGCGGCTTCACGCGCGGCATCCCGCGGCCGTCCTGGATCGAGTTGATGAGCCCGGTCTCCTCGCCGCAGACGTAGGCGCCCGCCCCGCGGATCACGCGCAGCTCGAAGTTCATCGACGTGCCGAGGACGCCGTTGCCCAGCAGCCCGGCCGCCTCGGCCTCGCGCACCGCAGCCTCGAGGCGCGCGATCGCGAGCGGGTACTCGTCGCGGACGTAGATGAACCCACCGCGCGAGCCCGTCGCGTAGGCCGCGATCAGCAGGCCCTCGATGAGCAGGTGGGGGTCGCCCTCCATGATCACGCGGTTCACCCACGCGCCGGGGTCGCCCTCGTCCGCGTTGCAGATGACATAGTGCTCGTCGCCGGGGGCGGTCGCGAGGAAGTTCCACTTCGTGCCGGCGGGGAAGTTGCCGCCGCCGCGCCCGCCGAGGGCGGAGTCGATCAGCTCCTGGCGCACCTGCGCCGGTGACTGGTGGCGGTCCAACATGCGCGCCGCGGCGTGGTAGCCGCCGGTGCCGAGGTAATGCTGCATGTTCTCGGGGTCGGTCAGCCCGAGGCGGTGGATCAGCCGACGGCCGGTCTTCGGCTCGAGTGCGAAGAACGGGTGGTCGCGGAGGCTCGGGATGCCCTCGCGCTTCCCCGCCACGGCGCCGATCGCGAGCGTCGAGGTCGCCGGGGTACGGCCCGTCGCGATGTCGACGATCGCGGCGGCCTGATCGGCCTTGACCGGGCCGTACACCACGGACGCGCCGTCCGGGAAGGTGATCGTGACGAGCGGCTGCAGCCACTGCATCCCGTACCCGTGGTTCTGTCCGAGGTCGACGGTGGCGTTGGTCTCCTGGATGCGCGCAGCGATCGCGGCCCGCGTGGCCTTCGCGCCGTTCGCGAGCGACGAGGTGTCGATCGCGACGTCGATGCGGGCGCGCTCCGGGGTGCGCCATGCGGCGTAGGCGACCTCGGCGGGCGCCTTCAGTGCTTCGTATCGTTCGAGCGGCGTGCCGGTGGGGTTCGCGCTAACCACGGAGCACCTCCTGCCCGAGTACCTCGCGCGCCGTCGCGCCGTCGCGCAGCGCGCGGGCGATCTTGATCGCCTTCGCCGCGTTCAGCTCGCCGACGACCTCGTTCGTGTGGGTCGCGCGCTCCTCGATCCAGACCTGTGGGGCG
>CAMDAY010000206.1 GCA_945888895.1 Dehalococcoides mccartyi
TCATCGTCGCGTACGAGCCGGTGTGGGCGATTGGCACGGGCCTCGCCGCCACCGCCGATGACGCGCAGGAGCGCTGCGCGATGGTGCGTCGCATCCTCGCCGAGCGCTTCAACCACAGCAGCGCGGACGCGTGTCGCATCCAGTACGGCGGCTCGGTGAACACCGAGAACGCTGCCGGCTACGCGGCGTGTCACGACGTCGACGGCGTCCTCGTCGGCGGCGCGTCCCTCAGCGGCCCATCGTTCGAGGCGATCTGCCGGGCGTTCGTCGCCTAATCCCCCCGATGTCTCTGCCAGTCAAGCCTTCCGAACGCCGGGTCGTCGCGCTCGTCGGCCCCACCGCGTCCGGCAAGACCGCGATCGCGGTCGCCGCCTCGAAGGTCGTCCCGCTGGAGGTGATCTCCGCCGACTCGCGCCAGTTGCGCGCCGAGATGGCCATCGGCACCGCGGCCCCGACCGTCGAGGAACTCGCCGCGATCCCTCACCATCTGATCGGCACGGTCGCGCCTGACGCGCCGTGGTCGCTCCCCGACTGGCTCCGTGACGCCCGCGCGGCCATCGAGGACATCTGGGAGCGCGGACGGCTGCCGCTGCTCGTCGGTGGCACCGGCCAGTACATCTGGGCGCTCCTGGATGGGTGGGAGGTGCCGGAGGTGCCACCGGACCACGCCCTCCGCGCGAGCCTCGAGGCGTACGCCGAGGAGCACGGCGCGCCCGCGCTCCACGCCCGCCTCGCCGCCCTGGACCCCGCGTCGGGGGAGCGGATCGACCCGCAGAACGTCCGTCGTGTCGTCCGCGCGCTCGAGATCGTCGAGGTCACCGGGAAGCCGGTGCCGCCGCTCACGCCGCGCGACCCAGGCTTCGCCTGGCACGTCGTCGGGCTGCGCTGGCCCCGTGAGGTCATCCACGCCCGCGCCGACGCCCGCGTGACCGCCATGTTCGAGGCCGGGCTGGTCGGGGAGACCCGGCTGCTGGTGGAGCGCCACGGGCGGGGCTACCCGGCGCTCGACTCGATCGGCTACCGGGAGGCGCTCGCCGTCCTCGACGGGGAGTGCGACACCGCTGAGGCGATTCGTCGGACGAGGATCGCGACCCACCGCCTGATTAGGATGCAGGCCACCTGGTTCCGCGAAGACGACCCCCGGATCGAGTGGGTGGACGGGGCGGACGAGGCCGCCGCCGTCGCCGCTATTGAGAGAGCGGCGTGCCGACCCGTAGGATACGAGGATGAGTAGCCCGATCCCGACCCCATTTGAGTTCTGGAAGATGCACGGCGCCGGCAACGACTTCGTCGTGGTCGAGACGGACCGCCTCGACGTGTCGGACGCCGAGTGGGGCGAACTGGCCATCGAGGTCTGCGACCGCCACATGGGGGTCGGCGCGGACGGCCTGATCCTCGTGCAACCGTCGACCGCCGCTGACCTGAAGATGCGCATCTTCAACGCCGACGGTTCGGACGGCGAGATGTGCGTGAACGGCATCCGCTGCTTCACGAAGTACGCCATCGACCGCGGTCTGGTCGATCGTCCGGACGACCGCATGACCGTCGAGACCGGCCCCGGCATCATGCCGGTGCAGGGGTTCCGGGGCGCCGACGACCTGATCGAACGCGTGCAGGTGACCGCCGCCGTCCCGAGCCTGGACCCGCGGGCCTCCGGCGTCGTCATCGAGGTGGCCGGGCCTGTCCTCGACCTCCCCGTCACCACGACCGACGCGCAGGGCGACTCGACACAGCACGTCGCGATCGTGTCGATGGGCAACCCGCACGCCGTACAGTTCATTGATGTCGCGCCCGAGGACTACGCGCTCTCGCGCATCGGCCCGCTGATGGAGCACCACGCAGTGTTCACGCAGCGCACGAACTATGAGGTCACACGCGTCCTCGACCGCGCTCACATGGAGATGCGCGTCTGGGAACGTGGCGTGGGTGAGACCATGGCCTGCGGCTCCGGCGCGTGCGCCGTCGTCGTTGCTGCCCGGCTGCGTGGCGAGGTCGACGATCGCGTCGACGTGCGTCTGCCAGGCGGCACGCTGGAAATCGAGTGGAACGGCCACGATGCGGTCAGCCTCACCGGCCCCGCCGTGCGCGTCTTCGAGTCGGAGTGGAACCGTTGAATGAATCTCGTCGCCTGATTGAATCGGCCTCCCCGTGGACGCTTCGCAACGCTCCTGTTCGCCCGCGTGACTGGCGCGCGCTGGTCGAGACCCCCGGCGCGTTCTACGCGCAGGACGACGGCGGCGAGATGCTGCTGATCCCTGACCAGGGCCAGCTCCGTCTCCACTGGGCCTACGCGAACATCGAGGAGATGCGTGCGCTCTTCCCGAAGCACTTCGCCCAGCTCCGCAAGGAGATCACAGCGGATCGCGCGGACTACGTGGTGATGGACCTCATCAACGTCGTCAACCGCGACTGGTTCGACCCGCTGCTCCGGGACGCCGACTTCGCGCTCTTCGCGGAGTGGATGGACATGGCGAACCCGGCGCTCGAGGCCGTGACCGTGCCCGAGTTCCCCGAGGGCGTCTCGATGCGCCGCGCGGGCGACGACGACATCGATCGGCTGCGTGAGATCTGGCTCGAGGCGTACGGCGAGAAGGCCGACGGCGAGCGCACCTTCGACGCCCTCGTGGAGTCGGCCGCGTGGGCCGGCGTCCTCGAGGCGAACGGTGAGATCGCGGGCTTCGCGCTCAACAGCGAGGTCGAGCGTGCCGAGGGGCGCGTGCTCACCGCCGCCGTCGCGCCGGAGCACTGGGGTAACGGCTACGGCAAGCTCGTGCTCGCCGCCGCGCTTTACCAGCTGGCCTCGAAGGAGGCGACGAGCGCCGTCCTGCGCGTGCGCCCGGACATCACGCACGCCCTGCGTGTCGCCTCGAGCCTCGGCTTCCGCCACCTGCGCTCGGGCATCGAGTTCCGCCGCTCCGTCGACGAGACCGCGATCGCTGCGGCGCGCGAGACGCGCCGCGTCGGTGGCGTGAAGGCCCGCTTCGGCGACTGGCGGTAATTCTTTTCGGGGCTCATGCCGGGGATACCCGGCCCGCCCCGATCCAGACCTGCGGGCCTCGACAGGGGCCCGCTCTTCTTGCCCGACGAACCGTGAAGGGAACCCCGATGGAACTCGCCCAGCGCGTGCAGCAGCTGCCCCCGTACCTCTTCGCCCGTATCTCCGAGATGATCGCGACGAAGCGGGCGGCGGGCGTCGATGTGATCTCGCTCGGCATCGGTGACCCCGACATCCCGACGCCCTCGTACCTGATCGACGTGCTGAAGGCGGCGGCGGACAAGCCCGCAAACCACCGCTACCCGGAGTCGGACGGCCTCCCGGAGATGCGGAAGGCGATCGCGCGCTGGTACCAGACGCGGCACGGCGTCACGCTCGACCCGAACAAGGAGGTCGTGCCGCTGATTGGCTCGAAGGAGGGCATCGGTCACCTGCCGCTCTGCTTGATCAACCCCGGTGACGTCTCTCTGATCACCGACCCCGGCTACCCGGTGTACGAGATCGGCACAATGTTCGCGGGCGGCGAGACGGTGAAGCT
>CAMDAY010000207.1 GCA_945888895.1 Dehalococcoides mccartyi
GTACCGGTGTCGCCTGTGCGGCGGAGGCCGGCACCCGGTGGCGCGTTGCGGGCGCTGCTGCGGTTGGTGCGTCGCCGTCCGAGCGACCGCGATTAGCTCGCCCGTCCCTCGAAGCACAGCTCGAGGCCGAAGGCGCGCTTGAACCGCGCGGCGAGCGTCGTGGGTTCCCAGCGGCCCAACTGCTCATCGGCGATCAATAGCCGGTCATCCTCGCGACGCCACACCAGGACGGCGGCATGATCGGCAGAGCGGCGGCTCGCGATCGCGTCGGCGAGCGCGAGCACGCAGCCGGCGGCGCTCACCAGTTCGTGATCGCGCAGGGCGATCAACGGGCGGTAGATCGTCGGCGTGTACTTCTCGTGGTGCGCCTGCCGCACCAGCGCACAGATCAGCGCCAGCTCGCGGTGCGACCAGCCATCCAGACCGTGCTCCAGGAGCAGGAACTCCGCATGCCGCTCCCGGTTGTAGTAGTCCACGCTTCGCCCGATGTCCTCCACAGCCGCAGCCGCGTCGAGCACCTCGACGAACTCCGCGCCGGGCGCGAAGCCCACCGCCATGGACAGCGCCGCGACCAGCGCACGTCGGCTCTCCGCGATGTCCCAACGCTGTGGGGCGAAGCGCCCGACAGCATCGCGCACCGAGGCGGCGCGCAGCTCCGCGAGCCGCGGCAGCACCTCGGGGGACGCGTCCAGCGCCATGCCCTCGCGCAGTCCCTGGCCCGACACGGTGAGCGAGGGCGCCTTGAGCGCGTTCATCATTGCCTCGACGACCAGTGCACCGGCGACGATCGTGTCGGCACGATCCTCGTTCAGTCCGCTAATCGATCGGCGCTCCGTCACGGAGCGAATCTGCACCAGATCGGCGACACGATGCAGCTCGTCTCGGGATATCTCATAGCCGTGGAGCCGGGACAGCGGGTACGTCCGCCGTGCGCGGTCGATCTTGCCGAGGTTGCGGATCGTGCCGCCGGTGCCGACGAGCGTCTCGTCATCGCGGAGCGGAGCGATCTTCGCGCCCGCGATCTGCTTCTGGATGTGCGCCCGCAGCGCCCGCAACTCTGATGTCGCCAGCGGATCGCTGGTCAGGAAGCGGTCGGTCAGCCGCACCGCGCCCAGTGGCAGCGTCCACGTCTGCACCGCCTGTCGGTCCGCGAAGCGCACGACCTCCATGCTGCCGCCGCCGATGTCCAGCACCAGCCCGTTCGACACCGGCAGCGTGTACGTCGCGCCGAGGAACGCGAGACGCGCTTCCTCTTCCCCACTGATCACGCGCAGGTCGATCCCCAGCTCGAAGCGGATGCGTTCCACCAGTTCCGGGCCGTTCGAGGCGTCCCGAGCCGCGGAGGTCGCGACGGCGACGATCTCCGCGCCCGACGCGTGGGCCAGCAGGCGGAAGTCACTGAGCACCGCCATCAGGTGCGCGATCGTCTCGGGTCGGAGTTCGCCGTACTGCTCGACATCGCGAATCAGCCGCGGCACGTCGCGCGCCTCGTCGATCACCTCCAGGCTGCCGTGGGCGCTACGCGACATCACCGCGACACGCACGGAGTTCGACCCGACATCAATAGAGGCGATCGGTACCGGCATCTCACCCCACGTTCCCGCGTCGCCACGTCCCAACTGCAAGCGGCCTCGACCGCAGTAGACAGCCTACTGCGCGCCTGGATGAGGGCCTACGGGAGGCGATCGAGTGACAGAGGCGCATCGCCCCCGCTGCCGGCGGTCATGAGCCGCTCGTGAATACCGGGCTCATTCGTCGTGGAGAGACGTGACCATGAACGATCGCGCAACTCCCACGTCTGGCGCCGCTCGGCGAGCAGCAGCTGTAGGAACTCGTCGAGGCGGGCCTGCAGCGCCGGCTGGCGGACGGGTGTGAGCACCTCGATCCGCTCGTCCAGGTTGCGCTTCATCAGGTCGGCGCTGCCGATGAAGTACTCCGGATCCCCGCCATTGCCGAAGTAATACACCCGCGAATGCTCCAGGAAGCGTCCGATCACGCTGATCACTCGGACGTTGTCGCTCAGGCCCGGCACGGCCGGCCGGAGGCGGCTGATGCCACGAATGACGAGGTCGACGCGCACGCCAGCGCGGCCTGCGATGTACAGCAGCCGCGTGAACTCGCGATCCTCCAGGGCGTTCATCTTGAAGATGAGATGCGCCGACCGGCCCGCACGAGCGTGCTCGATCTCACGGTGGATGCGCGCCTCAAGCTCTGACCGCAGGCTCTCCGGCGCGACCAGCAGCTCCGTCGCCTCGAGCCCGTTGGAGAAACCCGTGAGGTAGTTGAAGACGCGGAGCAGGTCGCCGCAGATCTCGGGGTCGGCGGTGATCAGTCCCCAGTCCGTGTAGACGCGCGCCGTGCGGGAGTTGTAGTTCCCGGTGCCGATGTGCCCGTAGAGCATCACGCCGGTCGGCTCTTCACGGACGACGAGTGAGATCTTGCTGTGGATCTTGCGGCCGGGATCGCCGTAGGCCACGTGCATGCCCGCCTCCTCAAGGCGGCGGGCCCAGTCGATGTTGTTCTCTTCGTCCATCCGCGCCATCAGCTCCACCAGGACAGCGACCTGCTTGCCCCGCGTCGATGCTTCGATGAGCGCGCGCAGAATCGGCGAGTCGGGAGAGGTGCGGTAAGTGGTGTGCTTGATGGCGAGGACCGCAGGGTCGCGGGCGGCCTCCTGGAAGAAGCGCACCACCGAAGCATCGAAGGACTCGTAGGGGTGGTGGACCAGGATGTCGTTGCCGCGCAGGGCGCTGAAGAACACCGCACGATCGGTGATGTTGGCGAACGCCGGCGGGGCAGCGGGCGCCGCGATCGGGGGGAAAGACAATGCGGGGATATCGAGGCCGGCGATCTGCTGCAGGTCCGCGAGCCCCAGGGGGCCCTCGCACTCAACGATGTCATCCGGATCGAGGTTCAGCTCCTCGAGCATCAGCTCCTCGCGGTCAGCGGTCAGCGGCCCGGTCACCTCAAGGCAGACGGCCTCCGCGAGCCGGCGGCGGCGCACTTCCCGCTCGACCAGGTCCAGAAGGTCCTCGGCGGCTTCGCCGCTCGCCGTCGCGATCTCGATGCTGCGCAGCACGCGGAGCATGCTGTGCTCGGCGATCTCCACGCCGGGGAACAAGACGTGCAGATGCGCCGCGATCAGGTCCTCGAGCATCACGAAGCGCCCGCTCGATACCTCGACCAGGCGGGGGCGGTTCTGCGGCACCTTGACGCGCCCGAACCGCTCCTGACCGGTGCGCGGGTCGCGGACGCGTAGCGCCAGCGAGACGCTGCCTGCAGAGATGAAGGGGAACGGGTGGCTCGGGTCGACCACCAGCGGGGTCAGCACCGGATACACCGCGGTCATGAAGTAGTGCTCAAGCCGCAGCCGCTCGGCAGCGCCGAGTGACTGGTACGCCACGACGAGGACGCCCTGCTCCGCGAGCGCGGGAGCGAGGACATCGCGCCACCGCCGCTCGATGCCGC
>CAMDAY010000208.1 GCA_945888895.1 Dehalococcoides mccartyi
AGCGTGCCGTTAACGCTATGGCGCGTCACGAGGTCACCCGCCGCTGGTCTCGCAGGAAGCCCTCCGCGATGGCGATGACCTCCCTCGGGCCGAGTCCCGCGGAACCGCCGGGCTCGCCCGAGAGCGACACCGCGTCGAGCGCGTGCTCCTGGTGCGTGTCGCCCTCGACCAGCGCATCGAGGCGAGACCGCAGCGCCAGCATGTGGCCGCTGACGGCGGTGCGGTCCGCGCTCGCCTGATCGGTCCACAGCGTGATGCGCCCCACGACGCGCCCGGAACCGGGGCGCCCCCCGACGATCAACCCGCCGAGGAAGCCAGGCTGCTGCGAGCAGAACGCGATGATCTGAGAGAGGAGGCGTGTGACCTCGTGCGCCTGGCCGCGGCTTGGGGTCATCAGGGAGATGCGGGTGTACTGCATAGAGGATGGCCTTTCGTCGTTGTTCTTTATGTCTGTCTCCAAACTACGAGCCACTCGTAAAGGTCAGGTTGTGGCACTCGATCTCCCTGCCGGACCCGGAGAACCGGCTGCATAGCAGCGCGAACGGCACGCGCGAACGGGCTCGAGTCGTTTAAGTTCTGTAACGTTATCGATGCGGTGATCACCGTACGAAGTCGTAGATTCGCCGTAGCGTTGAATACAGCAGTCCAACCACGTTCGATCGGATGGCGCCATGCAGTCCCGCGAACAGATCATGGTGGTCGATGACGACGCGGCCATCCGTGCCACGCTGGCCGAGGTGCTCGACGACGAGGGCTACGACGTCTTGCAGGCGCAGGACGGCAGCCAGGCGCTCGGACTCCTCGCAACGGCCGCACCCAGCGCGATCATCGTCGACCTCAACATGCCGGTGATGGACGGCCCCACGTTCTATCGTGCGATGCGCGCGCGCGGGATCCTCGCGCCGGTGATCATCATGTCCGCGATCAACGCCGCGCGTGCGGCACGTGAGCTGGGCGCCACGGCCGCGGTCAACAAGCCGTTCGACATCGATGGCCTGCTGGCCACGCTGGGCACCGTGCTGCACCCGGCGACGTAAACGCACCGGCGACGCTGGCGTCGAGTTACGCCTCGGGCACCCAGATCAGGCGCGCGGCATCCGTGCCCAGCACGACTTCCTTCTCCCCGAACACTGCCGTCACCGTCCCGCGCTTCGGGGCTCGCTCCACCACGCGGATTGGGACCCCGGGACGGATCCCCTCGGCGTCGAAGAACTGCAACAGCTCCTCGTCCTCCTCGTACACCCGTTCGACGACGCTCTGGACGCCGTCTGGCAGATCCGCGAGGCGACGCGAGGAGAGCGGGTGCGAGTGCGGGTTGCCGGGAATCGGGTAGCCGAACGGAGAACGCGAGGGGTTGTCGAGCATCTCGACGATGAGCGGCTCGGTCACCTCGGAGATGGAATGCTCCATCAGGTGGGCTTCTTCGTAGGCGCGCCACCACTCCAGCTTCAGGACGTCCACAAGTAGGCACTCCGCGAGGCGGTGGCGGCGCACCATGTTCTCGGCCCGCACGAGGCCCGCCGGCGTCAGGGTGATGCGCTTCTTCGCGTCCACGGACACCAGCCGGTCGCGCGAGAGCCTGGCCACCATCCCGGCCATCGAGGCGGGGCGGATCTCGAGGCGCTCCGCGAGGCGCGCGGCGATAGCCTCGCCACCCTCGTCGTGGTTGATGCGGTAGATCGTCGTCAGGGCATCGTCGGCAGCGACGTTCTCGACTTGCTTGGGCATCTGTGCTCCTCTAGCCGTGAGCGATGGTCACACGTAGACCGTGAGCGCGACAAGGGCCAGCCTGTCCAACCTCGCACGGGCAGCGCTTAACCCCTGCGCCCGTTATCATCGGGCCCGGTGGCGGTCACCCGTTCCGCCTCTGCGTTCGGGCCAGATCACCCCGGCCTGGATGATGCAGACGCCTCCGGCGCACTGATGTGCGCTGGCCTCGACCAAGGGGGAGCATCCAGTGACCCGTGACCCCGGCCTGACTCCGGAGTCGGCGCAGGAAGAGATCCTCGGACCTCTCGTGCGCGTGATCGAGGAGGCCGCCTCGGACGCCCCCTGGGCCCTCGTCGGAGCGCCTGCGCTCCGCCTGCAGGGCGTCGACGCCCACTCGCCGAACCTTGAGTTCATGACCAGCGAGCAGGTGCTGACGACGCTGGGCGAGATGCTCAACGTCCCGCCGGACTGGGGCCAGGGCGCGCACGTCGCAGCCAATCGCCTCCATTTCATGCGCCACGGCGTCCCTGTCTTCGTCTTCGGCGACCCCGTGTTCCACGGCCCGTACGACTCGCTCGCCCCGCGCGAGATCCCCTCGCTCTGGGACGCCCGCGTCCGCATCGAGGTCCACGGCGTGGGCGTCCTCTGCACCCCGCTGGAGTGGGAGCTGGTGCTCGCCGTCGTCCTCGCTGCCAACACCCGCGTCGAGGGCCTCCGCGACCGGATGATCGCGGACGGCTACGACAGCCGCCTCATCGTCCGCCTGCTGCGAGAGGGCCGCGTCGCCGCCCACACCGAGGAGGCCGTCTGGGCCGTCCTCGAACGCCGCAGGTGACGGCCGCCTGACCAACGAAAGCCCGCCTCGGCGCCTGCCGGGGGCGGTACCATCCCAACTGGCCCTCACGAGCCTGAACGACACAGACAGGACCGCACATGCCCATGACCGTCGGCGTCGCCCTCGCGAACGACCTCGCCACGATCCCCGAGCAGGCGCGACGCCTCGAGGCGATGGGCGTGGACTCCGTCTTCGTCGGCGAGACGGACCACAACCCGTTCCTGCCGCTCGTCCTCGTCGCGGAGCACACGCAGCGCATGACCTTCGGCACGTCAGTCGCGATCGCGTTCCCGCGCGTGCCGCATGTGACGGCGAACGTAGCGTGGGACCTCGCGCAGTACTCGGGCGGGCGGTTCCTGCTCGGGCTGGGAACGCAGGTGAAGGGCCACAACGAGCGCCGCTTCTCCGTCCCGTGGGCGCCCCCCGGACCTCGGCTGCGCGACTACATCAACTGCATGCGCGCGATCTGGGACTCGTGGCAGCACGGCACGAAGCCGAGCTACGAGGGCGAGTACTACCAGTACAAGCTGACGAGCCCGTTCTTCAACCCCGGCCCGATCGAGCACCCCGACATCCCGGTGATCATCTCCGCCGTGAACCCGTTCAACGCCCGCCTCGCCGGCGAGGTCTGCGACGGCATCACGATCCACAGCTTCAGCACGTTCCGCTACATCCGCGACGTGCTGATCTCCGCGGTGCACGAGGGCGCTCGACGCGCCGGCAAGGACCCGGCCTCGCTCCACGTGCAGGGCGGCGGCTTCATCGTGACCGGCCGCAACGAGGATGAGGTCCACGAGGCACGCGAGCGCACGCGCCGCCAGATCGCCTTCTACGCCTCGACGCGCTCGTACGCGAACGTCATGAAGACGCACGGCTGGGACGACGAGGCCGCCGCCCTCCACCGCCTGTCGA
>CAMDAY010000209.1 GCA_945888895.1 Dehalococcoides mccartyi
TATCTCACACATGCCCATGATTGCCGCGACCGCGATGTTCTCCATGGAGCGCGGGTCGGACGCGTGGCCGGAGTTGTCGCTCCTTGCCGCCGGGGGATTCCGCGATACGACGCGTCTGGCCGGGACGGACCCGGCGATGGCCTTCGACATCGCCGTGACGAACCGCGAGCACACGATCCACTGGCTGAACCGCTATATCGGAGCACTGATCGACCTGCGGGAGCGCATCGCCGACCCGGAACAGGAAGAGATGCTCTTCCGCCAGTTGGCGGAGGCGTCCTTCGAGTACAGCGCCTTCATCAACGGCAAGGTGGGACGCGAGGAGGCGAGCGACGCACAGGCGAGCGCAGCTGCCGCGTTCTCCTTCCAGGACTTCCTCGCCGGCGGTTGGATGCGCGAGAAGCTCGCCGAGGTCACCGGTGACTCCGAGCGCCGCCTTGAGGAGCAGGGTCGCCAGCAGCGGCAGCGCCGCGAGGTCTAGTTCGCCCCGCGGGCTATTGGCGTATTCTTCGCTCGGCCGCAGATGCGTCGCCGCACGGAGATCCGCCGATGGCCGCCGACCTCATCCACGTGGGCTTCGACAACTACCTGGCCGTTGACCGCGTGCTCGCTGTGGCGGCGCCGGGATCCGCACCGATGAAGCGCATGGTTCAGCGTGGCAAAGAGCAGAACCGCACCATCGACCTCACCAGCGGCCGCCGCACCAAGGCTGTGGTGGTGTTGAACGAGGACTGGGTGGCGCTGATCGCGATCACCCCGGAGACGTTCTCCGGCCGCATCGCCGCCGCACGGGCGGGCCGTGCCGAGGGCGCCGGGACCCGTTGAACGACTCCACCACGACCCTTGCTCCGCTGGTCATCGTCCTCACTGGTCCGTCTGGCGTCGGAAAGGACGTGCTCATCGACCGCCTCGAGGCCCTCGGGGTGCCGGTGGTCCGACCTGCCACCATGACCACCCGCGCACCTCGCGTCGGAGAGGTGGAGGCGGTGCACCACTACTTCGTGGATCGGGAGACGTTCCTTCGCAACGTCGACGCAGGCGAGCTCCTGGAACACGCCGAGGTCTACGGGAACCTGTACGGGGTGCCACGGAAGTCCGTGCGCCAGGCGCTCACGTCCGGGCGCCACGTGATCATCCGCGTGGACGTGCAGGGTGCCGAATCGCTCCGTCCGCTGCTCAACGGCGCGCTCTTCCTTTCGCTTGAGCCGGAGTCGGTCGATGCGCTGCGCCACCACCTCGAGGCGCGCGGGAGCGAGTCGGTCGAGCAGATCGAACGCCGACTATCGATCGCCCGTGACGAGATCGCCCGCGCGCGATCGTTCTGCGTGGCTGTCCGCAATATCGAGGGCGACCTGGACGCGACGGTGCAGGCCGTGCGCGATCTCATCACGCGAGAGCAGGCCCGTCCGGGGCGCATACCGCTTTCGTTGTAACGCCGGTCTAGGAGCGCGCTACCAAATCTTTGCTATTGCGTAGAGACATAAGAAAGCGGATATGCTTGTCTCTGCATAAATTCCTTGTTGGTCGGCTTGTAGGGCAGATTTCACTTGATTACGCTGTCGTGAACGACCGTGCCCTGCGCACCAGCGCGGGGTGTACTCCGCCAAACTCGGATCAGCCCCCGGTCGTCATACCTCGGAGGGAACAATTCGTGAGTGATTACTGGGTGAAGAGCTCGTCGGTGTCGCGCCGCCGATTCCTCGGCGGCACGATGGCCGTCGGCGCGGGCGTCGCGGGTGCCGCGCTGATCGGCTGCGGCGGCAGCGGCGGCGTCAGCAGCACGCCGGCCAGCGGCGGCGCAGGTGGTGGTTCGGCCGCGAGCGGCCCGACGATCGCCAGCATCACGGGGACCAACTGGGCGAACCGCGACGACAAGGCGGTGCCGAAGTACGGCGGCACGCTGAACTGGTCGCCGGGCTCCCCGACGCTCGCGAACCTGGACCCGCTGACCTCGACGTCCGCGATGGTGCACCAGGTCGCGATGCCGGCCTACAGCTCGCTGATGCACATCGGTCGCGACCCGAAGGACCGCAACAGCCCCTGGAGGTACTTCCCCGAGCTCGCCACCAAGTGGGAGGTCTCGGATCCGCTGAAGATGGTGTTCACGCTCCGCGAGGGTGTGAAGTTCCACAACGTGGCCCCGGTGAACGGTCGCGCCTTCACGTCTGAGGACGCCAAGTACGCCCTCGACCGCGTCGCGAAGGACACGGGCAGCCTCTTCAAGGGGGCGTTCTCCTCGATCAAGTCGATCGAGACGCCGGACGCGAAGACGTTGATCCTGAACCTCAACCGCGTCGACCCGCTGATGATGCCGCAGCTCGGCGGTCACTTCGCATGGATGATGCCGAAGGAAGTCGTCGACGCGAACAAGATCCGCGAGCAGATCGTCGGTACCGGTCCGTTCATCTTCCAGAAGTGGGAGAAGGACGCCCGGGTCTCTTACAAGAAGAACCCGGACTTCTACATCAAGGGTGCCCCGTTCGTCGATGAGATGAACTGGTTTATCATCGGCAACGAGGACACGCGAACCGCGGCGTTCCAGTCGGGCCAGACGCAGATCTACGACGTTCCGGACAACGCGATCAAGGAAGCCAAGGCCAACAAGGACCTCACGGTGGAGGACTACCTCCGCGTGGCCCCGCAGGTTCTCTTCATGAACGCGAAGGAAGACCGCTGGAAGGACGAGCGCGTCCGCAAGGCCGTCGCCCTCGCCCTCGACACGGGGACCCTGCTCAAGACGCTCCAGAACGGCAACGGCCTGTGGCGCGGCATCGTGTCCAACCAGCACGGTGGTTGGACGCTGTCGCAGGACGAGCTGAAGGGCAAGAAGTACTTCTTGCGCCAGGACATCGCCGAGGCTAAGCAGTTGATGTCCGCCGCGGGCAAGCCGGACGGCATCTCGGCTGGACTGCTGTACGCGACCTCGTACCCGCAGTCGTACCAGGACTCCACGCAGTACATCGCCCAGACGCTGACGACCAACAAGATCGTCAACGTGAAGCTGGACGGTAAGGACTTGGCGACGATGCGCAAGGGCCAGGACGAGCAGACCTACGATGGTCTGTGCTTCGGCCTGGACGGCCAGGGCGCGCCCGAGTCGTTCCTGCTGGACTACCGCAGCGGTGGGCCGAAGAACGGTTCCGGGCTGAAGGACAAGGAAGTCGACGCCGACGTCGACAAGGTGCTGGCGATCGTGGACGTCAAGGAGCGCCAGGCGGCGACCAAGGCGTTCGTCGACAAGTACCTCCAGAAGGTCATGTACAAGATCGAGTTCGTGGACGGCATGAACTACACGGCCTGGACGAAGGAAGTGAAGAACTTCGTCGACGGCCCGCCGTTCTGGTACCAGGCCGGTCACGCGTACACTTGGCTCGACAAGGCGTAGGGCGCTCCAAGCCCGCTCCCGGCGGGCACGGAGAGTTGATCGAACTCAAGGACTCTGCGCTCCCCACGGG
>CAMDAY010000210.1 GCA_945888895.1 Dehalococcoides mccartyi
CGCAGGACGAGAAGGGGCGGCCTCACAGCCGCCCCTTCTGCATGTCGAGGTCAGTGGCGTCGAGGTGTGCGTCGCCGGGTCGCGATCGCGGCGGGCCGAGCGGCATTCTCGGCGCGGCGTCGATGTGGCAGCGTGGGGCGGCCCATCCCCCAGCCCCCTTCCCGCGCAGGGAAGGGGGATGAAGTTCAAAGGGCTTCGCCCTTTGGTAGCGTCCTAGTTTGACCACTCGGCCGGGCGGCTGATTGGCCCACGGGGCGTCCGCACTGTCTCGGGCAACTGGCAAGCAGCGAACTGACCCGGCTGGATCGTGTAGTCGCGGGTCGCCGCGCGCCGCAGCTCCGTCGCCGCTCCGCGTTCTTGGGACATCCCCTCGGCCATAGGGTCATTGGCGGGCACGTAAACGAGAACCTGCTTCTCGGGGAACCGGGGCCGAACCATCTTCACGGCGGGCACTAGATCAGCGTCCCCGGAAACGACAACAAGACGATCACTGACGTCCCGATAGGCGTCATCAATCATCTGGACCCCGATGGCTACGTCCGTTTGCTTCTCCTCGTGCGTGTGGAATCGCCGTGAGCCGACAGCGGCACAGGCAATCGGACAATCAAGCGTGACGCGCCGAAACCGGCCCTCAACCACCCTCACCTTTGCGAGCGTGCCGAGAGCGGCTAGGTAGTCGCGTTGCCGGGCGAGGCGACTGGGCTCCCGAACCTGCGAGGTGAAGTAGTAAATCTGCCGGATGTCGTCGTCTTGGCGAATCCGCTCCCAGTAGGCTTGGAGATCGAGCCATTTCCACGGGGTTCCTTTGACCGCTCCGTAGTAGAAATTGAACCCGTCGATGTAGACGACACTGCGATTCGGCATGGCCGGAGCCCTCTTGATTCTTTGAGCGTTATCGCTACATACTGGGGGCACAACTCCCCCGGTTACGCCGGGTTGGGCGGCCTAAATGGCCGCCCGTCTTTTTGTCCGCTACCCGGCGAGCCAGACAATCTCACCCATCGTCCACGGGCGCGCTGTAATCCCCGCTGCCATTGCCGGGGTCATCTTGATGGTGCCGTGCTTGCGGATGAAGTTGTACGAGATGAAGTGCAGCGCGACCGCCGCCTCTAAGTTCTCGCGCTTCTTGCTGAACGCGTTCGTGAGGCGCGTAAAGCGGCGCATGTTCATGCGCATCGTGAGGTTCTGCCGCTCCACGTAGGACGTTGAGATGAGCGCCTTGTCCGGCGCACCGACCATGACGGTCTTCTCAGTCGAGACCACGCGGGGCGGGGAGTATCTACCCTCGCCCAGTGCCTCGCCTTCGTATGACTTTACGATCGTCGCCCAGTCCACATCGCCACCGAATCCCGCCTCAACAGCCTCCACGTAGAGCCTCAGGCCGTCCGTGGAGACCTGGACCCGGTTGGTCAGGCGCGAGGCCACATCGACCATGAAAGCGTTCCCGGTGGCGGCATCGCGCTTGCCGACCCTGTAGGCCGGAACCAACTTGGTCTCAGCGTCGAGCGCGACCCACCGAGGTCGCGCAGACTGTGGAGCTCCGCCGGGAGTGTGAGGGGCGCAGCTCCTCACACCTGGTTCCTCTTCTTCTGAACCCTCCCGCGCTCCCTTCGCCCACCTCGCACGCCCCGTTAGCAGTCCTATCACACGTTTTCTTGTGGGCCCGATAACATGTGAGTACAGGTTCCAGGGGAGCGAAGAGAGACATGAACAACATCAAGACCGCAGTGCTGCTCGCAGCGATGAGCGGCCTGCTGATCGCCATCGGTGGTTCCCTGGGCGGCTCGAGCGGCGCGCTCATGGCGCTCGTGTTCGCCGGGGTCATGAACTTCGGCTCGTACTGGTTCTCCGCGGACATCGTCCTCAAGACCGCCGGGGCGCACGAGATCAAGCGTGAGCAGGATCCCGCGCTCTTCGGGCTGATCGAGGGCGTCGCGCAGGACGCCGGGATGCCCATGCCGCGCGTCTACGTCATGGACGAGATGCAGCCGAATGCCTTCGCGACCGGCCGCAACCCGCAGCACGCCGCCGTCGCGGTGACCACGGGTATCCGCCAGCTGCTGACGGAGCGTGAGCTTCGAGGTGTGCTGGGCCATGAGCTGGCGCACGTGAAGAACCGCGACATCCTGATCTCCTCCGTCGTCGCGACGATCGCTTCGGCGATCTCGATGCTGGCGTGGAGGGGGATGTGGTTCGGCGGCAGCGACCGGCGCAACGGCGTCGGCGGGCTGATCGCCGTGATCGTCGCGCCGATCGCCGCGACGCTGATCCAGCTCGCCGTGAGCCGCTCGCGTGAGTTCGAGGCCGACCACGACGGCGCGGAGATCGTGCGGGACCCGGAGGCGCTGGCCTCGGCGCTCCAGAAGCTGGAGATGGGATCAAAGCGGATCACGATGGACGTACCGCAGTCGACGGCTCACATGTACATCGTGAACCCGTTCGCCGGCATTCGCGGCGCGGCTCTCTTCGCGACGCACCCGCCGACCGCCGAGCGTGTCGCGCGCCTGCGCCGCATGTCCTCTTAGCCTCGAACCGATCGAGTTCAGAGCGAGGGCGGGATGCGAAAGCGTCCCGCCCTTCTCGTTGCTCGGGCCGTGGAGGTGGGCGTGCCGGGCGTGGGGCTAAGGTCGCGACATCGGTCGACGTGGCAGCGTGAGGCGGCCACCCCTGCCCCTCCCGGCGCGGGAGGGGTTCAGAAGAGGAGGAACCAAGTGTGAGGGGCGCAGCTCCTCACACTCCCGGCGGAACTCCTCAGGCCGCGTCACGTCGGTGCGAGTGATTCGTGCCGATCGTTGGGGATGGCCATGTCCTGTTTCGCGGCTCGGGATCCTCAAAGGGCTTTGCCCTTTGAACTTCATCCCCCTTCCCGCGCAGGGAAGGGGGCAGGGGGGTGGACCGCCCTCGGCCTTATCGATACCTTGCGGGAGCGCGCGATCGTCGCGCGGGAGGGGCCGCCTCCGGCGACCGATGATCCCATCCCGCCACAGCAGCTAGTCGCGCGCGCCTCGGCCCAGCTGGCGGAGGAGCGCGTTGCGGGTGAGCGTCGCCATCGGGTGCACAGTCCAGCGGCGCTCCATCGCCTCATCGGCGCGGAGGTCGAGGTAGCGGAGCGCCGCCGCCTCCAGGGAGTCCTGCGCGAGGTCGCGCACCTCGGCGAGTGCGGGCCAGCGCTCGACTTTGTGCGGGTCGACCTTGTCGGCGATGAACATCACCCACGCCTCGCCGGCATAGTCCGGATGGCCCGGCGTGTGCCACCAGATCGCGAACCGCACGCGCTCGTCCGTCACGTCGAAGCGCTCCGCCAGCTCCAGCGCGCCGATCGGGCCGTGGAGGATCACTGGCTCGTCGCGCTCCACCGGGTCGATCGCCATCCCGCGCGCCTCGGCGCGGCGCAGCAACTCGGCCGGGTCGATGGCCCGCACGAGGTCGTGCCCCTGCGCCGTCAGCCGC
>CAMDAY010000211.1 GCA_945888895.1 Dehalococcoides mccartyi
CGCATCGCGACCACGTCCGCCGCGAGGTCGTCGCTTGCCAGCACGATCCAGCGCAGCCCCCCGCCGGCCGCGGCGTACGCCATCAGATGCGCACCGGCGCGCTCCGGGTCCTCGACGGCGAGGAGCTCGAGGTGCTGGGTCTCGTGGTACACGATCGCACTGCGGGTGCCCGTACCTTCCAGCGCGCCCGTCTCGTGCACGTGAAACCCGAGGCGGGCATACCGCTCCAGCGCCGTCTGTATGTCGGGGACGACGATGACGAGGTGATCAACATTCGTGAGCATTCGGGACTCCTCGCATGTGCGGTGCGGACGAGCGAACTCGCGCTGGGTGCTTGCAATTCCATTACGGGACGAACGGCCCGGGGTGATCGATGCCCTTCCACTCTTATAGTTGGGGCATGCAAGACGCGCCCCCGGCGCGGGCTCCACGTTCTCCCTGGAGCTCCCGATCAACGCACCGGTAACGGTCGAGCCGTCGCGCCCCTAGCCACCTCGGCGTCGTGGCTCACTGGCGGGAAACCCGCGGCAAGCGCAGGATGAATGTATGGCTCACCCATGGCACGACATCGAAGTTGACCACGACCAGATCGGCGAGGCCCTCCCCGTCGTGATCGAGATCCCCGAGGGATCCAAGAACAAGTACGAGCTGGATAAAGCCAGCGGGCTGTTGAAGCTCGACCGCGTGCTGTTCAGCTCCGTGCGCTACCCTGCCAACTACGGCATGGTTCCGCAGTCCTTCTGCGACGACGGCGACCCGCTCGATGCGGTCGTTCTGGGGCAGGAGGCGGTGCCGCCGCTGACGCTGATGTACGTACGCCCGGTTGGCGTTATGCACATGCGCGACCAGGGCAAGGCCGACGACAAGATCCTCGCGGTCAGCACGTACGACCCGGTGTTCGCGCACATCCGCGAGCTCGAGGACGTCCCGCCGCACCTGCTCGCGGAGATCCGCCGCTTCTTCCTCGACTACAAAGTGCTCGAGGAGAAGGAAGTGCTGGTCGAGCCGTTCGAGGGCCGCGAGAAGGCACTGCAGGTGATCCAGCAGGCCCTCGCCGACTACGAGAAGCTCCGCGCCCCGCTCGGTCGGTAATCCTCGATCGGCCCGACCGGATCTAGCCGCGGAGGAGCGCCGCCAGCGCCGCGTTGATCTCCGGTGTGTGGCTGAGGTCGAGGCGCAGCAACTCCCTCCCCAGCGCGCGGTACGTCGCCGACAGATCGGCATCGCCTGCGAGCGCCTCGAGGTGTCGCTGCACCGTCGAGAGATCACCACGCGCGATGGGCCCGGTGAGCGCGAGTTCCAGGGGCAGCCGCGCGACGTTCGAGGCTGCCGCGAGCAGCAGCGGCGCCAGCGCCTCGCGGGCGTCCCGCACCGGTAGCCCCGCCTGTTCCCACACGCGGGTCGCCGCCGCCATCAGTGCGACGACGTCGTTGCTCACCAGCACCGCCGCCGCGTGGTAGAGCGCGCGGTCCACGCCGTCCAGTCGCAGCGCCCACCCGCCGAGGTCGCCGACCACTGCCGCAAGCAGATCGCCGAGCGGCGGATCACCCTCGACGCCGCAGGCAATGCCGCGGAAGCGCGCGGCGCTGTCCATGGGCGAGGTTGTGCCGGGGAACGTCTGGAGCGGGTGCAGGCACCCTCGGAGCGCGCCCCGTGCTGCTGCCGCGTCGAGCGCGTCGAGGCCCAGCGCACCGCTCGTGTGCACCATCCCCTGCCCCACGCGCCACGGGAGCGCCTCGACGGCGTCCCGGATCACGCGGTCGGGCACGGTGACGAAGACGAGCCCGCACGCCTCGACGGTCGCGTGCGCATCGGCACGGGTGGCCAGGCGGACCCGGGTGTAGCCGGCGAGACGGAGGGCGTCGGCGAACGCGGTGCCGAGGCGGCCGACCCCGATGATGCCGATCGACAGCGTGCGTCGTGCCTCGTTGGAATGTTCAGGGAGCAGAGCGGTCACGCGGATGGCGACGGACTGCCGCGGGGTGCGGCTAGGCCTTGGGGTCGTCGTCGTCGGAGCGCCCACCCGGAACGAGGGCGTCGAGGATGGCGTCGATGTCCTCGGGCCCGTCGGTCTCCGGCTCGTCCTCGCCACGCGCGGCACGCTCTTCCTTCTTGGCTTCGCGCTTGGCGGCCTTCGAGGAGTCACGCTGGAACTTGAGGTAGGAGTAGTTCTGCTTCCGGGCCATCGTCCGCCTCGCGTGGTCGTCGGCGCGCTGAGTGGGGCGGCGCGCGATGGAGATACGCGCGAGGCCATCCCGGCGCACTCACAGCGTACCGTATCGCCGCCCTGCGGGTGCGCCGGAGATCTCACCGGAGACTCGGCGGTATGATGGGCGTCCGAGGAATGGAGAGCCTTATGGTCCTGGAACTGCAGCAGATCGACGGACTTGCCCAGGAATTGGCGGGACTCCATCCGGCCGACATCATCAAGCGCGCTCAGCAGGAATACGGCCCTGAGCTCGCGATCTCGTTCAGCGGCGCGGAGGATGTCGTGCTGATCGACATGGCCTCGCGCACCGGCCTGCCCTTCCGCTTGTTCACGCTGGACACCGGCCGGCTGCACCCCCAGACCTATCAGTTCATGCAGCAGGTGCGCGACCGCTATCACGTGAACATCGAGGCGTACACGCCACAGCCGGAGCCGCTCCAGTACCTCGTCACCACGAAGGGCTACTTCTCCTTCTACCAGGACGGGCACGAGGAGTGCTGCTCGATCCGCAAGGTCGAGCCACTCCGGCGCGCTCTCGCGGCGGTCCCCGCGTACATCACCGGGCAGCGCAAGGATCAGAGCCCCGGCACGCGTGCGGACATCCCGGTCGTCCAGCACGACACGGGATTCTCGACGCCCGGGCACAACCTCGTGAAGTTCAACCCGCTGGCGAACTGGTCGTCCGCGAAGGTGTGGCAGTACATCCGGGAGCACGACACGCCCTACAACCCCCTGCACGACGTCGGGTTCCGCTCGATCGGCTGCGAGCCCTGCACGAAGGCCACCAACCCCGGCGAGCACGAGCGCGAGGGGCGCTGGTGGTGGGAAGAGGCGACGAAGCGCGAATGCGGCCTCCACATCATCAACCTCGGCAGCGAGCCGAGCAGCGGCGCCTAGCCGCCGCTGCTATCGCCTGAGTGTTCCCACTCCGTGATCTCAGCCCGTCGCGCGGCACCGCCTTCGTCACCATCGTCCTGGTGGCGCTGAACCTCGCCGCGTTCTTCATCTGGCAGCCGCACACGACGCGGAGCGCGGAGGCGGAGTTCCTCTACGAGCGCGCGGCCGTCGCGTGCGAGGTGACCGGATTCGTGCCGGTCTCGAGCATCGACCTCGAATCCGGGCGATGCGTCGACGAGAACGTGACGCCGCTCTTCCCCTCGAAGAGCATCCCGCTCTCCGTCCTTGTGTCGATGTTCCTGCACGGTGGGCTGCTACACC
>CAMDAY010000212.1 GCA_945888895.1 Dehalococcoides mccartyi
GCCCCCTCGATGACGACCGTTCCCGAAGCAGTGAGCGTCGCGACCGCGTCCCCGGCGGTCGGCACCACGTTCGCGTTGCACGAATCCTCGGAGGCGCCGCCCCCACCGGCGGCGCGCCGAACCCCCGCAGCGGCCGCCTCCAGCGCGCCCGCGCAAGCATCCATCGAGACCAGTGGCGCTTCCGCCGCGGCACGCCGTCAGGCCGCCGCGATCCGGGAGGCTGGGAAGAGCAAGGCAATGAAGACGACGGCGCACACGGGAGGCCAGACCATGAGCGACTACGAGGGCCTGCCGCCGATCAAGGTGGTGGGCGTGGGCGGCGGCGGCTCCAACGCCGTCAACCGCATGATCAGCGCGCGACTGCCCGGTGTGCAGTACGTCGCCATGAACACGGACATGCAAGCGCTGGAGCACTGCAACGCCGAGATCAAGGTGCGCATCGGCGACCGCCTGACGCGCGGCCTCGGCGCCGGCAGCGACCCGCTGCGCGGTCAGCGCTCCGCCGAGGAGTCCCGCGACGCGATCGCGGAGGCACTCGCGGGCGCGGAGATGGTGTTCGTCACGGCCACCCTCGGCGGCGGCACCGGCACCGGCGCGGCCCCCACGGTCGCGGAGGTCGCACGCGAGCTCGGCGCCCTCACCATCGGCGTCGTCACGAAGCCGTTCACTTTCGAGGGTGCGAAGCGCCGCCAGCAGGCCGAGGAGGGCGTCCGCGACCTCCAGAGCAAGGTGGACACGCTCATCGTCATCCCGAACGACCGCCTCCTGCAGATCGGCGACGAGAACATCTCGATCGAGGAAGCCTTCCAGATGGCCGACGATGTCCTTCGCCAGGGCATCCAGGGCATCAGCGAGTTGATCACCGTGCCCGGCATGGTGAACCTCGACTTCGCGGACGTGCGCAAGATTATGTCGGACGCCGGCCCCGCCTTGATGGCGATCGGCAGCGGCCGCGGTGACAACCGCGCGACCGACGCCGCCCGCAAGGCCATCGAGAGCCCGCTGCTCGAGGTGGACATCACCGGCGCCACAGGCGTGCTGTTCAACGTCACCGGCCCGCGCGACCTCGGCCTGCGCGAGCTCGACTCGGCGGCGCGTGTCATCGCCAGCGTGGTCGACCCGGAGGCGGAGATCATCTTCGGCACCAGCATCGACGACACGATGCAGGACGAGGTGCGCATCACCGTCATCGCGACCGGCTTCAGCGGCGTCCGCAAGATGAACATCCGCCAGATGCTGAACGAGGAGCCGACGCACGAGCCGATCAAGCTCGGCGAGATTCGCCCCGACCCCACCGCCGCAGACGGTCTGACCGAGGCCGACCTGCCGACGTTCCTCCGCCGGAGCTTCCCGACCCGCTAACTCGCGGACGCGGACTCCTCCCCAGCCCGCGGTCGTGTCTCGAGCTCACGACCTTCGGAAGACGAGGGGCCTCCAATGGAGGCCCCTCGTTCGCGTCTACGACACGTTCGAGGTGCGAGCGGTGCGTGGCGCGGAACTCGTCGTGAGAAGCACCGTCGAGGTGTATCAGTGGGGCGGCCCATCTCATCCCCCTTCCCGGCGCGGGAAGGGGGATGAGATGCGAGGGCTATCGCCCTCGCGCTCCCGCCCAGACCGAGGACGTTTCGCGCCTCGGACGGAGCCCCACCCTGCCCTCTCCCCTCGAAGGGAGCGAGGGTCCTGAAAGGGAGCCGCTACGTCGCCCCTCTGCGTTTCGGGATTCCGACCGCGATTCGTTCGCAGCATCTCTCTGCGGCAGTGCGAATCACTCGCACCAACTTGGCGCGGCCACATCGACTTCCGCCGGGAGTGTGAGGGGCGCAGCTCCTCACACTTGGTTCTCTCCTTCTGAACCCCTCCCGCGAAGGGAGGGGGCAGGGGTGGGCCGCCCCACGCCGCCACCTCAACGTCCCGAGCCACGAGGTGCCCCCGCCCGGCTCCCGCGCGCACCTCGATGTACCACGCGTGCGAGGACGCTCGCCCGGAAGTCCAGCAATGACGCCAGATGCGGGCGATCGCTCATCCCCAGCCGCCCACAACGTAAAGGTCACGTTGTGCACAAGTTCCCGCGGAAGTGTGGATGCAAGCCGTTGTCCGCCGGGGCGCGGGCGCGCAGTATTGCCACTCCGGGACGCGCCCCCCTCGCGCCGGAAACGCCAGCCTCTCTCCCCAAGAGAGTACGAAACCGCCACCCATGAAATGCCCCTACTGCGGTCACCAGTCCAGCAAGGTGATCGACTCCCGCACGGCCGAGTCCGGTATCCGTCGCCGCCGCAAGTGCGAGGAGTGCGACGAGCGTTTCACCACGTTCGAGCAGATCCAGCGCTCCGTCGTGATGGTTGTGAAGAAGGACGGCCGTCGCGAGGAGTTCTCGCGCGAGAAGCTCCTCTCCGGCCTGCGCATCTCCGCGCGCAAGCGCCCGCTCGCCACCGGCGCCGTCGAGGCGATCGTGGAGGACATCGAGCAGCGCCTGATGGGCTCGTCCCAGGGCGAAGTGCCCAGCCGCGTCATCGGTGAGATGGCGATCAGCCGCCTCAAGCGCCTCGACCCGATCGCGTACATCCGCTTCGCGTCGGTGTACCACCAGTTCGTCTCGCTGGAGGAGATGCTGGAGGAGCTTAACCGCATCGCGCGCAGCCCCCTCGGCATCGCGCCGGAGCAGGCCCGCATGTTCGAGGACGAGCTCGATGCCCTCGTGCGCGGCACGGCCAGCACGGCCGCAGAGTTCGAGGAGGACCAGCCCGTCCTCGACGAAGCCGCCGCCAACGCCGAGGACCCCGGCTTTGAGGGCGACCGCACGCCGATCAGCATCGCGTCCGCCCGGAGCGCCCAGCCCGTCTAGCCACCTCGCGGTTATGCACACACGACGACGCCCCGGTGATGAACCGGGGCGTCGTCGTGCATGCGTCAGCGCCTCCCCCGTTGGAATTACGATTAGCGCATGCCCAACACGCGACTAGTTCAACTGCTGATCGATGCGTTCCCTCACTGGAGGGAACTTCCTTCGACCTGCTGGGTGCGCGGAGCGATCGATCGGAACTGGGAAGCGTGGGGCTCTGCGCTGGGCGTCGTTGAGGCCCATGGCGGTCGAGAAGTCTTTCTTCAGAGGGTCCGGGACGAGCATCCAGATACGCGCCGCTCAGACGGACAGGCCGATCGCGCGCTCAGGAATGCGTTTGGCGAGGCTGAGGCATTTGCGTGGGCGTCAGAGATCGCCGACCTCACCACCCCTCGATTTGAATCTCTTGTCCCGGGGATGCCAGATGTCTTGTGCGACGGCCCGACCTGGATCGAAGCGAAAACGATCGGCCCCTCAGATGCTGATCGGAGCGAGCAGGCGGAGGCCGACTCCAAGAGTCCTATGGGATTCCGTATGGGAACTCCCGCTCCC
>CAMDAY010000213.1 GCA_945888895.1 Dehalococcoides mccartyi
CGCGGGGCGCGGGGAAGAATTGGGAGACTCCCCTGCGACAGAAGGTCACGATCGTCGGTGCCGGCAACACCGGCGCCACCATGGCAACCATCCTCGCCGCACGCGGCTACGCGGACATCGTGCTCATCGACATCGTCGAGGGACTGCCACAGGGCAAGGCGCTCGACATCGCCGAAGCCGCCCCGTGGACGCGCACGTCCTCGAAGATTCTCGGCACCAATGACTGGGCTGACACCGCGAACTCCGAGGTGGTGATCATCACCTCGGGCGTCGCACGCAAGCCCGGCATGACGCGCGAGGACCTCCTGAGCGTGAACGCCGGCATCGTCCGCAGCGTCGTCGGCCAGGCCGCCAAGGCCTCGCCGAACGCCGTCCTCGTCATCTTCGCCAACCCGATGGACGCGATGTGCCACGTGGCGCTCGAGGCCTCCGGCTTCCCGGCGAACCGTGTCGTCGGTCAGGGCGGCATGTTGGACTCCACCCGCTACCGCACGTTCATCAGCATGGAGACCGGCGCGTCCGTGAAGGACGTGGCGGCGTGGGTCCTCGGCGGTCACACCGAGGCGACCATGGTCCCGATCGTGTCGAACGCGACCGTCAGCGGCACGCCGCCGACGCAGCTCCTCTCGGCCGACAAGGTCGAGGCGGTCGTGAAGCGCACCCAGCGCGGCGGCGCGGAGATCGTCGACCTGCTGAAGACCGGCAGCGCCTTCGTCGCCCCCGCGGTCGCGACGATCGAGATGGTCGACGCGATCCTCCTCGACGAGAAGCGCATCGTCCCCTGCTGCGCGTACCTCCAGGGCGAGTACGGCGTGACCAACGGCTACGTCGGCGTGCCGGTGATCCTCGGCGCGGGCGGCATTCAGAAGATCTACGAGATCAAGGTCTCCGACGACGAGGCTGCCGCGATCAAGGTCGCCGGCGACGCCGTGAAGGAGCTCGTCGAGGCGACGCCGAAGGGCTAGTCCTCGACGTTCCGAGAGCCGAAGCACTGAAGTTGGAGTGAGCGCTGTGGTCGACATGCAGAGCAAGACACGTACCGAGAGCGACACGTTCGGCCCGATCGAGGTCGACGCGACGCGGTACTGGGGCGCCCAGACCCAGCGCTCCCTCCAGAACTTCAAGATCGGCATCGAGCGGATGCCCCGGCCGCTGATCCGCGGCCTCGGCATCGTGAAGTACGCCTCCGCCGAGGTGAACCGTGACCTCGGCAAGCTGCCGGGCGAGAAGGCGAGCGTGATCCTCGACGCCGCCCGCCAGGTCATCGACGGCACGCTGGACGAGCACTTCCCGCTCGTCGTCTGGCAGACCGGCTCCGGCACCCAGACGAACATGAACGCGAACGAGGTGATCTCGAACCGCGCGATCGAGATCCTCGGCGGCGAGATGGGCTCGAAGAAGCCGATCCACCCGAACGACGACGTGAACATGTCGCAGTCCTCGAACGACACGTTCCCCGGCGCGATGAGCATCTCCACCGCCGAGCAGGTCGTCCACCACCTCATCCCCGCCCTCCAGTACCTGCACGACGCCCTCGAGGCGAAGTCGAAGCAGTTCGACTCGATCGTGAAGATCGGGCGCACGCACCTGATGGACGCCGTCCCGCTGACGCTGGGCCAGGAGTTCTCCGGCTACGTGCAGCAGGTCGCCTACGGCATCGCGCGCGTGCAGTCCACGCTGCCCCGGCTGTACGAGCTCGCGCTCGGCGGCACGGCCGTCGGCACCGGTCTCAACAGCCACGCCGAGTTCGCCCCGCGCGTCGCGGAGAAGATCGCAGCCTTCACCGGCCTGCCCTTCGTCACGGCCCCGAACAAGTTCGAGGCCCTCGCCGCGCACGACGCGCAGGTGGAGCTGGCCGGCCAGCTGAACACGATCGCCACGTCGCTGATGAAGATCGCGAACGACATCCGCTTCCTCGGCAGCGGCCCGCGCGCCGGCCTCGGCGAGCTGATGCTGCCGGAGAACGAGCCGGGCTCCAGCATCATGCCCGGCAAGGTGAACCCGACGCAGTCCGAGGCGCTGACGATGGTCTGCGCGCAGGTGATGGGCAACGCGGTCAGCGTCTCCATCGGCGGCGCGACCGGCCACTTCGAGCTCAACGTGTTCAAGCCGGTCATCGCGTACAACAACCTGCAGAGCCTGCGCCTCCTCGGCGACGCGGCCCGCTCGTTCACGGACAACATGGTCGTGGGCATCGAGGCCAACGAGCGCCGCATCAACGAGCTGATGAACTCGTCGCTGATGCTCGTCACCGCGCTCAACCCGCACATCGGCTACGACGCCTCCGCGAAGATCGCGAAGTACGCCCACCACGAGGGCATCACCCTCCGCGAGTCCGCGCTCCACTCCGGCCTGCTCACCAACGAGCAATACGACGAGTGGATCAAGCCAGAAGAGATGACGAAGCCCGGCGAGTAACTCGCCCCGGAGCGACGAGGATGCCGATGCGCCACCTCGTCGCTCCGCTCGTGGTCGCCGTGGCACTGCTCACGGCCTGCGGCGCGACCGAGGTGCAACCGCCCGCAACTCCGACCACGTCCGCCGTGACTACAACGTCGAGCACTGCCGTCGCAACACGTCCACCAACCGAGGCCGACGGAATCCCCCCGTTCCTTCAGAGCACACCCACCGCTGCCGCCACGGCCAGAACCACGCCGAGTGCAGCGACGAATCCCCCCTCTTGCACTTCTTCACGTGCGCCGCTTCCAGCGACGCGAATGCCCGGCCTCCCAATCATCGACGACATCATCACCGCAACCCTCGCGGCTGATTGCTCACGACTGGCAGCACTCGTGCGCGGCTACGAGCGCCCCTGCGAAGCGGCAAGCGGGATGGGCTTCTCACAGTGGATCGAATGCGCGGTGGGCGCTCCACTCGGCTCACCAACGAAGGTGTTCTACACAGGTGCGTGCGGGGGCAACGAGTGGAACGTCGAACCAAGCGAAGTGAACCGCTCCACGGCGTTCTTCATCAACGACATCACAGGATTCGCGGGTGTCCTGAAGGTCCGGCCCGCGGCCGATGTCGCAGGAGGTGACTACTTCGTGGCCTTCAACTCTCCCCGATACGGCATCCACGTCGCAGCGGTCGACTCGAACGGCATCGTGGGCTATTTCGCGGCCGGCTGCAGCGTCCCTGACCCAGTGACGCTGCAAGGCATCGTGACGAAATACCAGGGGAAGGCCGACCTCCTCTTCACGCCGTAGCCTCGACGGCGCACAACGCAAAAGGGGCGGCCTTGCGGCCGCCCCTCGTCGTGTACTCCATGGCTCCGAGGAGCCTCGAGCGCTACGACTGGCCGGAGAGCTTGCGGTTCTTCACCTTGGCAGACATGTAGTCGCGGTTCATGTAGGCGATGACGTCGATCGAGATGCCCTTCGGGCAG
>CAMDAY010000214.1 GCA_945888895.1 Dehalococcoides mccartyi
CCCCGCGGCGCGGGCACCAGCCTCGCCGGGCAGGCGGTGAACCACGCGATCGTCCTGGACTGCTCGCGGTACATGAACCGCATCGTCGAGGTGAATCCGGAGGAACGCTGGGCGCGCGTGGAGGCCGGCGTCGTCCTCGATCAGCTGTCGCGCGCGGTGCGCGCGCAGGGGCTGATGTACGGCATCGACCCGGCGACGAAGAACCGCGCCACGATCGGCGGGGGCATCGGCAACAACTCGTGCGGCGCTCACTCGCTGCTGCACGGCAAGACGATCGACCAGGTGATCAGCGTCGACGTCGTGCTCGCCGACGGCTCCCTCGCGACGTTCGAGGCCACTTCGGGCGCGGCGCTCGAGGCGAAGCTCGCGACGCCCGGCCTTGAGGGCGATGTGTACCGCGGCGTGCGCCGCATCGGCCACCGCGAGCGCGAGGAGATCGCCGCGCGCTTCCCGGACATCCAGCGCCGCGTGTCCGGCTACAACCTCGATGAGTTCACCGAAGATGGCGCGATGGATCTCGCGAGGATGATCGTGGGCTCCGAGGGCACACTGGCCGTGATCGTCAGCGCGCGCGTGCGCCTGGTGCCGATTCCGGCGCTCAAGGGCGTCGCCGCGCTGCACTACCGCTCCGTCGTCGAGGCGTGCCGCGCGACGCCCGAAGCGCTGACGCTGGACGCCGCGTCGATCGAGGTCCTCGACGACACGATCATCGCGCGCTGCCGCCAGAGCATCGGCTACGCCGACCTCGCTGACTTCGTGCGCGGCGACGCCGGCGCGCTGCTGATGGTCGAGGTGTATGCCGACACCGCCGAGGGGCTCCGCGCGCACCTCGACCGCATCGCGGCGCAGATGGTGCGGCCGGACTCCGCCTACGACTGCGTCACGACCACCGACCCGCGCGAGCAACTGCGCATGTGGCGGATGCGCGAGGCGGGCCTCGGGCTACTCATGAGCCAGCGCGGCGACGCCAAGCCGATCGCGTACGTCGAGGACACGGCCGTCCCGCCCGAGCGTCTCGCGGACTTCGTCATCCGGTTCGACGAGATCGTGGCGAGGTACGGCACGGAGGCCGCGCACTACGGACACGCGTCGGTCGGTTGCCTGCACATCCGGCCCGTCGTGAACATCAAGGAGCAGGCGGGCGCGGAGACCATGCACGCGATCGCGTCCGAGGTCGCCGACCTCGTCGTGGAGTTCGGGGGCAGCCTCTCCGGCGAGCACGGCGACGGCATACTGCGCGGTGTGTTCACCGAGCGCATGTTCGGTGCGCGCCTGACGGAGGCATTCCGCGAGGTGAAGCGCACCTTCGACCCGGCGGGCATCCTCAACCCCGGCAAGATCGTGGACACGCCGCCGTTCCTCGACAACCTGCGCCTCGGGCCAGAGACGGTGAACGCGCGGCCCGCAACGGTGCTGGACTGGGCGCACGAAGGCAGCCTGGCGCGCGCGGCGGAGCAGTGCAACGGCCAGGGCATCTGCCTCAAGGACGAGGGCACGATGTGTCCCTCCTTCATGGTGACACGCGACGAGGAGCACTCCACCCGTGGCCGCGCGAACCTCATCCGACAGGCGCTCAACGGCGCCTTCCCTGTCGATGAGCTTGCCGGTGACCGCATCCACGAGGCGCTCGACCTGTGCGTCGAGTGCAAGGCGTGCAAGTCGGAGTGCGCCTCCGGTGTCGACGTCGCCAAGTTGAAGTACGAGGTGCTCACGGCCCGCCACGACGCGCACGGCATCCCCCTGCGCGCGCGGCTGTTCGGCCACATCGCCACGTGGAGCAAGCTCGCGAGCATGACCGGCCCGCTCGTGCCGCTGTTGAACCTCGGCGCGTCGCTGCCGCCCGTGCGCGCGCTGCTGCACGCGACGCTCGGCATCCACCGCGACCGCCCGCTCCCCCGCTTCGCGCGCGAGCCGTTCCGTCGATGGTGGAAGCGCCGCCCGGCTCCCTCGAACGTCGCGCCACGAGGCGAGGTGGTGCTCTACGACGACACCTTCGTGCGCTACTACCACCCGGAGGTGGGCCAGGCGGCGGTGCGCGTGCTGGAGGGGCTCGGGTATGCGGTGACGATCGTGGATCGCCTGGGTTGCTGCGGTCGTCCGCTGATCTCGAAGGGCCAGCTGTACGCGGCGCGGGAGTGGGCCGCGCGCAACATCGACCTCCTCGCGCCGTACGCGGAGCGCGGCGTGCCGATCGTCGGCACCGAGCCGTCGTGCCTGCTGTCGTTGCGCGATGAATACCCGGAGCTCGTCCGCACTCCCGCCGCCCGCGCCGTCGCCTCGCAGGCGCTGCTCCTGGAGGAACTCCTGATGCGCGTCGCCGCCGAGGATCCCGCCGTCCGCGAGCGGTTCGGGGGCGCATCCGACCGCACGGTGCTGCTGCACGGTCACTGCCACCAGAAGGCGCTTGCCGGGATGGAGCCGACGCTCGGCGCGCTCGGCCTCCTCGACGGTGTCACGAGCAGCCTCGTGGACTCCGCCTGCTGCGGGATGGCGGGGGCGTTCGGGTTCGAGGCCGAGCACTACGAGGTGTCCCGTGCGATGGGCGAGCGCACGCTCTTCCCGGCGATCCTCGCGGCCCCGGATGCGGAGGTGCTGGTGACGGGCGTCTCCTGCCGCCAGCAGATCGACCACTTCACCGGCCGCGCGCCGCGTCACGTCGCCGAACTGCTGGCCGAGGCCCTCGACCGCCCGTAGCCCCTTCGCTCGCAGGGGCTACGGAACGGTTCCGTCAGAACTCAAGGCTCATCGACGACCGATTCACCCTCAGTGCCTCTCGTCCGTTACGCCGCGCTCACGTCGTCGATCAACTCCCGCCACCGAGAGATGAACACCTCCCGCTGCGCTGCCAATGATGCGGTAGTCTTGTCGATTCTGAAGTAGTTGTGGACCTCGTCGAACGCTGTACAGAACCGGGATGCTGATTCGAAGTTACCGAAGCCCAGCATCGGGTAGTACCGCTGTTTCAACGGCCGATGCGACTGTTCGGTCCGGTTGTTCAAATACCGATCGCGGCGATAAATCGCCTTCCGACCGCAGATCCAGCGAATGGCCTTCGGATACGCCCCGTGGTGATCGGTCGTCACACGCAACGGACGCTGCCCCGATTACCTCCAACAAGCCCCGGAGAAAGCGACGAGCTGCGGACCGGTCGCGATGCTCGCTGAGCATCGAGTCGAGCAACTGACCATCGCGATCGATCGCCCGGTAGAGGTAACACCAGCGTCCCGCGACTGAATCGCCCCGGGAATGTTGGAGGCTCCAATCCTTGAGAGGATGGAGCGATGACACACCGAGGCAGGTACCCAGCGGAAGTGCGGGAGCGGGCGGTGCGGCTCGTGCGCGAGCACGAGGGCGACTACCCCTCGCAGTGGGCCGCGA
>CAMDAY010000215.1 GCA_945888895.1 Dehalococcoides mccartyi
CTTGCCCAGGGCCGCATCCGCTCCAAGCTCCTTCGCCACGGTCACCGCCTCCGCCGCCGACTGGATCAGCACCGGAGCAGCGACGCCGCGTGAGCGCAGCGCGCGGTAGCAGCTTGGTCCGTCCATCACCGGCATCTCGAGGTCGAGCACCATGGCACCACCGACGCGCAGTTCGTCGCGCGTGCGGAGACCATGAACCGCTCGATCTCCTCGACCGCCTTCGTCACGGCATCGTTCACGAGGTGCATATCCGCGACCAGCCGCGAGGCATCCACGGGGCGCCCGCGGTCGACGTTCCGAACGATCGACTGCGAGACCGCCCTGACCACCGTGAGCGGGTTCAGGAGATCGTGGACGATCTGCTCGATCTGCTGGCGCTCCAGCAGTACGGCACCCTCGACAGGCGTCGGAGCGTCAACCGGGTGTGCCGGAGTCACCTGAATCTCGGCAGTGGCCGCCGAGGCGCCGTCGCCCCCGGTATTCCCATCGAATCTGTCCTGCATTGCGCACCTCCCACCTGTCGAGACTCTTGCAGATCGGCGGTGACGTTCGCGTGACCCGACCGTCACCACTTCGTAGGCCGGAAGACGTAACGCCCGGGTGACGCGGGCGAGCGACCATGCTCAGGAGCGAAGGGAGGATCCCGTGACGTCATCCAGCGGACAGCCTCGAGTAACGCTCCTGGGCGGGGTCCAGCTCGTGGATGCCGGCGTACCGGCCCCACTGAGCGACGCCGCGCAGCCGTTGTTCGCCTTCCTCGCGATCCAGGAACGGCCCGTTCGAAGGCGCACGGTGGCCGGGACGCTCTGGCCCGACTCCACCGAGGAGCGCAGCCTGGGAGCGCTCCGATCCGCCCTGGCGCGGTTGGACCCACCGATCCGCGCGCCAATCGTGGGCGGCACCCTCGACATCGCCCTCGACGAGCGGGTCTCGCGCGACCTGCCGGAAGCAGATGCGCTCGCGGAGGATCTGATCCGGGGCGCGAGCATCCCGGAGCCTTCAGACAGCGCCGCGACGCTGACGGCGCTGTCGTCTGACCTGGTGCCGGACTGGTACCAGGAGTGGACGGTCGGCGCGGCGGAAGGCTTCGCACGCGATCGATTCACCAAGTCCCGGCAGTCGATGTCGGCCTATGACAAGAAATTCCGGTGCTGACGTGCGCGGGATGCGACCAGCCGCGGCGCTTCCTGATGCTGCACGCGAACGGGAGGGCGTACTGCGAGTCGTGCTCCTCGAACGTGTCGGGGGTGAGCGGGATCGCGGCGGTGAGCCGCCTGGACGCCACGGACGCGCCGGACGAGCGGCGGTCATGACGACGCGGCCGGAGCGCGTGCTACAGGCGCAGTCGCGATTCACGACAGCGTCTGGATCGTGAAGCGAGTCGCGCTCCGAGACGGTGAGCTGGTGCTGCGAAGCGACAACGCTGACGAGGAGGTGAGCCTCGACCTCGTCACCCTGCGCGGCGTCGTGGTCGAGCTTCACCGGAGCGTCTAGCCAGAGGCAGAACGCTGCAGCGGGCGGACGAGGTCATGGAGACGCGCCGTCGGGACGAGCCCCAGCTCGCGGAGCAGCAGCTCGCGGTACGCCTCATAGGCAACGAGCGCCTCCGACTGATTGCCCTCGGCGAGGTGGATGCGGATCAGGGTCGCGTGCGCACTCTCGCGCAACGGATCGGCCTGGATCGCAGCGCGTGCCGCCTGCACGGCGTCCCCGAACCGCTCAACGGTCATCAGCGTCTCCGCCAGCGCCTCCAGCGCGTGCAGACGGAGCTGACGCCAGTCCTCCCGCCTCGATCACCACCCAGTCGTCGTAGCAGTCCGGCAGCAGCTCGGAGGAGAGCGCCTCGATCGCCGCGGTGGTCATATCCGCATCGGACGGCAACGCATCCACGATCAGCAGCCGGTGGGCAAGCGCGCGCGAGTCGCGCAGGTCGAGCGACACGCCCGGCGCGAGTTCGAGCTCCAGCACGTCCACCTGCATCGCGTCCCGCGTGACCTGGTCCAGTCGCCAGATCGCGGAGCGCAGGCTGGCGTACGCCTGCTGATCCGACACTTCGGGCCACAACGCCACAGCCGCCGCCGCGCGCGCCATCGGACGGCCCTTCAGCGCCAGGAAGGCGATCAGCCGCTGCGACCCGCCGGGGAGCACCACCGGAATCGCCCCTTCCGACAGCTGGAAGGCCCCCACCAATGACAGCTCGATATCGCGCGTGGTCTCCCCCAGTGCGCGAGGCACCGGGACGGTGCGGTAGGGGATTCGTGTGGTCATGCGAATTGCCTCGGAGCGTGCCGTGGCGACGCCCTGCGGGATCCCCGCCGTTCGTATGCGGGAAGGCGAATCTACCACCTGAACGAGGAGGCGATCGGAGCCTCGCATCCGCGGCCCCGTCGATGGGGCCAAACCCGTCCCGCGACCTGCGCGCCCCGGGCGCTGGCTCCCGGCAGCACGGTGCGCTATCGTGCGCGGGCGAACGGGAGGCCTCATGGCGGACAGCACGACCATCACCGAGCCGCGCAACGCCTCGCCCAACGCGCGGGCGCGCATCTTCTACGGATGGTGGGTCGTCTTCGCCTGCTCGGGCGTCCGCGTGCTGCAGGGCTCGCTGCTGCTCCACGCCTTCGGCACCTACGTGGTGCTCCTCGAGCGCACCTTCGGCTGGAGCCGCTCGCAGCTCTCCTTCGCGTTCCTGCTCCAACGTGCCGAGTCGGCGCTCACCGGCCCGGTGGAGGGCTGGCTGGTCGACCGCTTCGGCCCGCGCGTGGTGGTCGGCGTGGGGGTCGGTCTCTTCGCCCTCGGGTTCGCGCTGCTCAGCCAGGTGCAGGGGCTCACCTCGTTCTACATCGCGATGCTCGTGCTCTCGCTTGGCTCGAGCATGGCGTCGATGCTCGCGCCCAGCGTCGCGGTCGTGAACTGGTTCCGCCGCCGCCGCTCGCAGGTGCTCGCGCTGCTCGTCACGGGCATGGCGCTCGGCGGCCCGCTCCAGAGCGTCGTGGTCCCGGTCATGGAGGCCCTCGGCTGGCAGCGCTTCGCCCTCGTCTCGGCGTTCATCGTGCTCATCGTCGGCGTGCCGATGGTGGCGCTGATCCGCAACCGGCCCGAGGACTACGGCCTGCTCCCGGACGGTGACCCCCCCGGCGCGAACGCCGTCACCACCACGTCCCGCTCCGGCCCCGTCGAGGACGAGCCCGGCGCGGACTTCGCCATCGGGCAGGTGCTCCGCACCCGCGCATTCTGGTTCCTGTCGCTGGGCCATGCCTCGGCGCTGCTGGTGGTGAGCGCGGTGCAGGTGCACATGGTCGCGCACGTCAATCTCAGCCTCGGCTACTCGTTGGGAGCGGCAGCAACCCTGACCGCGATCACCACCGGGAC
>CAMDAY010000216.1 GCA_945888895.1 Dehalococcoides mccartyi
GGATCGTGAGCACCGAGCGCAGGTACGGCGAGTTGGCGAGCATCTCTGCGTCGTCGGACGCCAGCGTCGAGGCGGCGGGCAGCGCCGCGGCGATGTCCGCCGGCGTGGCGGCGCCACCCTCGGCAAGCAACGCGAGCTGCTCCGTGCGACGGCGCAGGAACGCGACCGTCCGCCCGAAGTCGGCCGTGCGCATGCTGTCGCCGATCGCCTCGGCGGTGCGACGCGCCGCGGTGAGCTGCGTTTCGAGACGCGCGACCTGCTCGTCGAACACGGTCAGCGCGGCGTCGATCGCCTGCTTCTCGATCTCGAACTGATCGAGCAGCAGCGTGTGGCGGCGCGGGATCTGTGCGCGGATCTCGGCGATGCGGCGGCGCTCCGCTTCCACGTCGATCTGCTGCGGCAGGTCGCCCTCCAGCCGCTCCGCGAGCGTCATCAGGTTCTCGTCCCACCGGTCGGCGAACTCCGTCAGCGGGCGCATCGCCTCGTCGAGGTTCTGCGCGAAGCGCTGGCGCACAACATCGAGCTCGGTGACGAGGTCAAGCAGCGGTGCCGCCTCGTGCTCCACGCGATCGAACGACTGCGTGATGTCGGCGAGTCGGGCGACGGAGCGCAGGCGCAGCCGCGCGAGGTGCAGCAGCTGGGGTGCGCCCTCCTCGGTCTGCAGCTCCTCGATCGGAGCGGCGACCACGGTCACCGCCTGCATCGGGCGCGTCATCGGCTGTGCGACCGGCTGTGCCATGGTCTGGGCAAGCGAGGTCTGGACAACCGGCTGGGCGGCGGGCATGTGCATGACCGCCGGACGCGCTGCGGCGACGGGACGAAGCGGCGCTACCGCCGCCATCGCGGGCGCCACCTGCTCCTGTGCGAGGGCCACGGGTGCCTCGACGGTTGGAGCGTCGTTGAACGCGGCCACCAGGCGGCGCATGAGCCCCGGACGTCCGGTCGCGGCGGGCGCCTGCGGGCGTTGCGCCAGCCGACCCAGCGCCGAGTCGGACGCCAGCGTGGATGCGGGGTTCGCGTTGACCATGGTGGCTGCAACCTTCTCCAGCGCGGTCACATCGGTGTCCGCTTCAATCGCTTCATTCGGGGACTGTGCGAGGGTCGTCGGGGCGGACTTCCGGCCGATGCTGAGCAGCAGCAGCAGCGCGGGGACCGCGATCAGCGCGACCTTCCCGGTGCTCGTGCGCGAGAACTCGAGCACGTAGCCGGCGTAGGGCAGGCTGTAGACCATGCGGGACACGGGCAGGTCGGTCGCGACAGCCTCGGGGTCGGCGGTGGCGTTCGCGTCGCCCTTCGTGAGCAGGTTCACGGTGCCGCTCTGCTCGCGCAGCACCTTCACGACGCGGTGCGTGACCGGCGTGTCGGGCGAGGTCGAGTGGCGGAACGTGATGATGTCGCCCGCCTGCACAAGGGCAGGGTCGACACGGCGCGAGACGACGAGCGCACCCGCCGGCACTGCCGGGCGCATCGAGCCGCCGTCGATGATGAACGAGTCCATGCCGAAAAACGTCGGGATCGCCGCCGCCAGCACGCTGAACGTCACGAGCGCCGAGACGACCAGCAGCAGGTAGCGCGAGGAGACCCGCCACGTCTCCGCCGACCTGAGTACCTGCATCACGCCGGTCAGCCGGCGCGAGAATTCGCTGCTGCCGCCGACCATGTTGCCCTCGACCATCCTCGGCACCTTCGTCTCGGCTCCGGCGTCCCCTAGGAGCGCCCGGGCGACCCGATCGGGGTTCGCCTAGAGAGAGTGCGGGGTACGCCCTAGCGGGCGTATCGGGGTCTACCCCCATTTTGGGTGCGCACGACCGCCCCTCACACGCGCGCAAGGCGTGTCCAAGGCGAATCGAGACTCAGCAGTCCCCACGCAGGCGATGCGGGAGCGGTTCGGTAAAGAGTAGGGAGAGCACCCACCGCTACCCCTGCGACGGGCGGCGCAGGCGGTCGAGAATCAGAAACAGGCCCGTACGAAAGCTGTTGGCATGATCAAATTCGCCCTCGTGTCGCTCCTGACCGCCGGTATGGTCGGCTCGTTCGCCGCGACCGACAGTCTCGCCGTGTTCACCGACACGAAGATCAACGGGGCCAACACTTTCAGCTCCGGCATCCTCTCCATCGCCGATGCGCCGGCCTCCGCCGTGGTGACGCTGGCGAACATGACGCCCGGCGACTTCGTGGTCGCGCCGCTCGTCGTCACGAACAACGGCACGCTGCCGCTACGCTACGCGCTGTCCACCGGCACCACGAACGTGGACGCCAAGGGGCTCGCCGGTCAGCTCCAGCTCACCATCCGCATCAAGGGCCCGGGAGTCTGCGCCGACGAGGATGGCGCGATCCTCTTCGGCCCCGCTGCCCTCAACACCGGGTTCCTCGGCTCGAACGCGCAGGGCGCGCAGGCGGGGGATCGCGCGCTGGCAGCGGCCGCAAACGAGACGCTCTGCTTCAAGGTCGAGATGCCGACGAGCACCGGCAACGCCTTCCAGGACGCCACCACCACCGCCACCTTCACGCTCGACGCCGAGCAGACGGCGAACAACCCGTAACCGCAGGGGAGTGCTCGCCATGCGAGCTGGCACGTCGATGACTGACGACCGCCGCGCGATGCCCGTCCCGATGCCCTCGTGGCGTGCGCTCGTCTCGGCCACGCTCGTGGCGCTGGCCTGCGCGTACCTCGTGCCGATCGAGCGCAGCATCGGCATGTTCACCGACACCACTGCGAACGCCAGCGTCGTCTCGTCGGGCAACCTCCAGCCGCCCGTCACGCTGCTGGCCAACGCCACCGCGCCGGGGACGATCCAGCTCAACTGGCCCGCCTCACCCAGCGCGTTCGCGACCGGCTACGCGATCTACCGCATTGCCGACGGAGAGCCCGACTACTCGCTGATCACCACGCAGATCGGCCACGGGGCCACCTCGTACATCGACGGGGGGCTCGCGCCGACCACGCTCTACACGTACCGCATCGAGGCGATCTGCGGCGACTGGACGAGCGCCCCGTCGCCCGTCGCGTTCGCCGTCACGAACCCCTGATCGAGGGCTCCCCGCCCGCCCGATCACACTCGTCATCGCGGTGTATGCTCGCGCCGCCAGCGACGAGGAGCCCCGCCATGACCACCGAACCGATCGCCGACTACACCGAGCAGATGCGCGCCTGCGCCGAGGCGATCGACCTCCATCCGCCGGCGATCGTGCTGCCCACCGACCACTTCGTGCAGCTCGGCAAGATGCGGTTCCACTACCTCGACTGGGGGAACCCGCACCTGCCGCACCTGATCATGGTGCACGGCGGCGGGCTCACCGCGCACACGTGGGACATGGCGTCGCTGCTGCTGCGCGACCACTACCACCTCGTCGCGTTCGACC
>CAMDAY010000217.1 GCA_945888895.1 Dehalococcoides mccartyi
GCCCGAGGCGGTCGTTCCTGCGGCGGCGACCCGTCCGCGCGCAGGCGCGTCCGCACCGTGACGCGGCGCATGTGGATCGCCCCCGCGGCGCACGTCGTCAGGATCCCGGCGAGCGCGAGCGGCGCGCCGATCGAGAACATACCGAGGACACCGGTCACCAGCAGCAGCCCCGTCGCGACGCCCAGCCACAGGACGCTGCTCCGCAGCGCCCCGTAGAACGTGATCCCGGCCTGCACGAACAGCAGCAGTGCGCCCGCCGCGACGAAGACCTCGGAGCCCTGGAACCCGACGGCGCCCCGCGCAATCAGCACGAGGTACCACACGGCGACGGCGCCCGAGAGCGCCGCCGCTGCGAATGCGAGCAATGTGGGGAGGCGTTGCCGCACGGCTACATCCCGCCGGCGACCGCCGGGACGATCGAGACCTCGTCCCCATCCTTGAGGGCGGTCGTGAGGCCGTCGAGGAAGCGCACGTCCTCGCCGTTGACGTAGATGTTCACGAAGCGGCGAAGCTCGCCGCCATCGTCGAGGAGGCGCTCCTTCATGCCGGGGAACGCCGTCTCCAGCGACGCGACCACGCCGCGCAGGTCGCCGGGGTCAGCAGCGTAGGTGTCCACGTCCGCGGTGAGGTTGCGGAGCGGCGTCGGGATCTTCACGTTGACGGCCATCTGTCTTCGGTCCTTCCGAGTCATTCGGGTTGTTTGCTAGCTGGTACTCGAGGCCCGCAGGTCTGGAGCGGGCCGGGCCGGGTATACCCGGCATGAGGCCCAAGATGAAAGAAATCTCGCCTAACCCTCGACGATGTCGCCGAGCGTCGCGTCGTCGACGCGCACGCCCTTGTCGCGCGCCCACTGGAGCGCGCGCTCGATCTCGTCTTCCTCGCCGGTCACCTCGAGGATCACGAAGCCCGCGGTCGGGCCGACATCCGCCATGCGGACATCGGTCACGACCTTGAACTCGTGGCCCATGTTGTAGACCAGTGGTTCCTTGATCAGCTGCTGGCTGTAGGTCAGCCGCACGTGCTTGGTCGCCATGGCGATGTGCTCCTAGGCCCGGGCGCCGGCGAGGACGCCCTGCCGCTGGCTGAGTGCCTCGTCGAAGGCGCTCGCGTTGGCGGGCACGCGCAGCGGCTCCGTCACCTTGTCGGCGACCGCCTCGACCGTCTTGAGGCCACCGCCCGAGATGATCGCGACGGTCTCCTCGTCGCGGCGGATGAAGCCGGACGCGACGAGCTTCTTCAGGCAACCGATGGTCACGCCGCCGGCCGTCTCCGCGAAGATGCCCTCGGTCTCGGCGAGGAGCTTGATGCCCTGCACGATCTCGTCGTCGTTGACCATCTCCGCGCCGCCGTTGGTCTCTTCCATCTGCTTCAGCGCGTAGTAACCGTCGGCCGGGTTCCCGATCGCGAGCGAGCGCGCGATCGTGTTCGGCTTCTGCGGCACGAAGTTCAGCGTGTGCTTCTCGTACGCCGTGGTGATCGGCGAGCAGCCCTCGGCCTGCGCGCCGGACATGCGCGTCTTCGGCGCGTCGATGAGCCCCACCTTGTGGAACTCCTGCAGGCCCTTCCAGATCTTCGTGTACATGCTGCCCGAAGCCATCGGCGCGACGATGTGGTCAGGCGCGCGCCAGCCGAGCTGCTCCGCGATCTCGTAGCCCAGCGTGCGGCTGCCCTCCGCGTAGTACGGACGCACGTTGATGTTCACGAACGCCCATGGGCGCGACATCGACAGCTCGGTGCAGAGGCGGTTCACGTCGTCGTAGGAGCCGCGCACCATGACCAGCGTGGGGTCGTAGATCGCGGAGCCGACGACCTTGCCCTGCTCCAGGTCGTCCGGGATGAACACGTAGCAGTCCATGCCCGCCCCGGCCGCGTGCGCCGCCACCGAGTTGGCGAGGTTGCCCGTGGAGGCGCAGGCCATCGCCTGGAACCCGAACTCGCGCGCCTTCGCGATCGCGACGGACACGACCCGGTCCTTGAACGACCACGTCGGGTTCACGGTGTCGTTCTTGATCCACAGCGTGTCGAGGCCGATCGCCTTCGCCAGCCGGTCCGCCTTGATCAGCGGCGTGTACCCGGTGCCGAGGTCGACCTTGTACTGCGGGTCGCACGGCAGCAACTCGGCGTACCGCCAGAGCGAGGTCGGCCCGCGCTCGATCGAGTCGCGGGTCATGGCGCCTCGAATGCCGTCGTAGTCGTAGGCGACTTCGAGGGGGCCGAAGCAGAATTCACAGGAGAAGATGGGCTTCAGTTCGTACTCGCGTCCGCATTCGCGGCACTTGAGTGCTTGGGCAAACGTCATGTGCGTGGATCCTCGAATGGTGCGCGCCGTCCGTCGGAGGTCGAGGCGCGCGGGAAGTCGATGCGTGTGCGGGACGCCCGAGGCGCGAGCCGGGAGGCTCGCGTCGGGCTAGCGCATCACCATTCGGCGCATGCTTCGGGGCACAGCGGCGAGGCGCGACAACGGACGCGCGGACGGTTGCGGATGGAGATAACGAGACTGGGTCATGGAGCGGCGCCTTCCGTTCATCTTCCCCGGCGTCACCCGTGCGACGTCGAGCCGGACTTAGCACCGTGTTCGCCCAGGCGTGGGCGACCGGTTGCCGCGGGTTCGTAGGGCCGGGCCCTCCCCCGCTCTGGATGAATCATCGAAACGTCGCCCTCGATGGGTCGCGCGCCTGATGCGTACGCCCAAAGGCTAAATTGCGCCCGCGCTCGCTGTCAATCGGACGAACGAGAGGTTCGAGGCACTTCGCCGATCCGGGAAGCGCTCACCCTGCCCTCTCCCCTCAAAGGGGGCGAGGGTTCTGAATGCGCTCCGCCCTCCCCTTCACGGTGGAGGGTGGGGGTGGGGGTCTGCTCGGGTGGCCACGACCCTGCCGAGCCTCGCTACCCCAACTCCTGCCCCAGCGTCTTGCCGAGGCGCGCATTGATGACCGCCATGCGGATCACCGTCAGGTCGATCGTGCCCTGCGACACGACCTCGCCCGCCACCTCGACGACCGGGATCTCGAGCATGAAGCGGCGCTCGAGGTCCTCGGCACCTTCGATGTCGACGCGGTCGATGAAGAACGGGATGGTCTGCTGGAGCGAGCGCAGCTGGAGCAGCGCGACCGCGCAGAGGTGGCAACCCTTCCGCTCGTAGAGCGTGAGGTGCGGCGACTCCGGGGGCACCCTCGGCCCGGCGCGCATCATCGGCGGCGCACCGGAACGCGTCCGGGCGGCAGCGCCACAGGCGTGTCATCGACGGGCGGCTGGCGCAGCAGCCAGATCACCGCCGGGATGGAGCCGAGCACCGCGAGCAGCGAGACGAGCTGCGGCACCGTCACTCCGGGCAGGAGCGTCTCGGCGGAG
>CAMDAY010000218.1 GCA_945888895.1 Dehalococcoides mccartyi
GGCTAGACCCGCATGACCTCGAACACGCGCCTCGACACCCTGCGCCACGTCGTCCCCGCGGACGTCGAGCGATCGCCGAGCGGCTTCGGGATCGACACGGTCGAGCCCGCGCTCGCGTTCAGCCCGGACGACCGCCTGGAGGTCGCCGCCCTGCTCCGTGCCGCCGACGAGGCAGGCGTGGTCGTCGTGCCGCAGGGCGGGCGCACCGCGTTGAGCCTCGGCCGTCCGTTGCAGCGCTACGACGTCGCGCTGGAGACGCGGGGCCTCCAGCGGATCGTGGAGTACGTGCCTGATGACCTGACACTCACCGTCGAGGCCGGCATCCACCTCGAGGCGCTCCAGCAGACGCTGGGCGAGCACGGCCAGTACCTGCCGATCGACCCGCCGCCCGATGACCACGTGTCGATCGGCGGCCTCCTCGCGACCGCGCGCTCCGGGGCGTGGCGCGGCCACCTGCCCGCCGCGCGCGACCTGCTGCTCGGCGCGGTCGTCGCGATGCCCTCCGGCGAGCTGGCGAAGTCCGGCGGGCGCGTGGTGAAGAACGTCACCGGCTACGACATGCACCGCCTGCACACGGGCGCCCTCGGCGCGTTCGGCGTGATCGTCGAAGCCTCGTTCAAGGTGGCGCCGTTGCCCGCCGCGACGCGCACGCTCGCCGTGCGCGTGGACACGCTCATCGAGGCAGGCGCGCTGGCGCTGCGGCTGTGGAACGCAGGCCTCGCGATGCGCGCGCTCTCCGTGCTTGCGCCCGAGGCTGCGGAGCGCGTCGGCATGGAGCCGTCGCCGACTGTGCTGATCGAGCTCGCAGGCCTCGAGGTGTCCGTGGACCGCTCGACGCAGATCATCCGCGAGGCGAGCCCGGGTGCGGAAGAGCCGGCGGGCGCGCCCTGGGAGCGCCTGCGCCGCCTGCACGGCGACCGCGTCGCCGCCGTCGTGCGCCTCGGCGTACCGTCGTCACTCGTCACCGAGACGGTCGAGGCAGTGCGCGCGGCGGGTTGCGTCGCGTGGGGGCACGTCGCCTCCGGCGCCGTGCTCGGGCATGCGACCGACCTCGACGCCACCGCTGTCACACGGCTGCGCGCATTCGCGAGCGAGCGCGGCGGCTTTCTCCAACTCGAGGCTGGCTCGAAGGCACTGCGCTCTGTCGTGGACCCGTTCGGCCCCGGCGAGGTCGACCTCGTGCGTTCGTTGAAGGCGCGGTTCGACGCGCGCGGCACCCTGAATCGTGGACGATGGATGGAGGGCGTGTGACCTCAGCAGCACCCGACGCGCCGGTGCCTCACACCCATGGCGTGCAGTTCGTCGGCCCGGACGTCCCGTCGCTCGCCGACCTGCAGAACTGCATCCACTGCGGATTCTGCCTGCCGACCTGCCCGACCTACGTTGCGACCGGACAGGAGCTCGAGTCGCCTCGTGGCCGCCTGCACCTGATCTCCGCCGTCCTCGACGGTCGCATCGAGGCGACCGAGCGCACGCTGGACCACTTCGACCGCTGCCTGCAGTGCCGCGCGTGCGAGACCGCATGTCCCTCCTCCGTACCGTACGGCCGGATCATGGAGGATGCGCGCGCCTCGATCATGGCGAACGTGCCGTCCCAGCAACCGGCCTCGTGGCGCGTCCGCGCCTTCGCGCTGCGGCACGTGCTCGCACGCAAGCAGGTGCTGCGCTTCGTCCTCGACCTGGGACGCCTGTACTCGCGCTCAGGCTTGCAGACACTGGCACGAGGCCCGCTGCGCCGCCTGCTCCCTGCGAAGCTGGCGCGCATGGAGTCCTCGATTCCGCGCCTGACGCAGACGCCGTTTCGCGACACCGGCACGCTCGCCAGCCCGCCCGAGGCCACCGCGCGCGTCGCGCTGCTCCTCGGCTGCATGCACGGCGAGATGTTCCCCCGGATGCACGAGGCAACGGTGCGCGTCCTCGCGCACGCGGGCTGCGAGGTCGTCGCGCCGCCGACGCAAGTGTGCTGCGGCGCACTGCACTCCCACGCTGGTGATGCCGAGACCGCGCGCGCGCTCGCACGCCGCAACATCGCCGCGTTCGAGTCGGCGGGCGTGGATGCGATCATCGTGAACGCCGCCGGCTGCGGCGCGGCGATGAAGGAGTACGACCGGCTGCTGCGCAACGACCCGAACTGGGCCGGGCGTGCCGAGCGCTTCTCGCACTCCGTGAAGGATGTCCTCGAGTACGTCGCGACGCGCGACTTTGCGCACGACCTCGGCGAGGTGGACGAGACGGTGACGCTGCAGGACGCCTGCCACCTGGCGCACGCGCAGCAGATCCGCGAGGCGCCTCGGGCGATCCTGCGCGCGATTCCGGGGCTGCGGCTGCAGGAGATGCGCACGCCCGACCGATGCTGCGGCTCCGCCGGCATCTACTCCTTCGTGCAAGCTGACCTGTCCGCGCAGATCCTCGACGCGAAGATGGAGGACGTCGCCCGCACGGACGCGGACATCATCTGCACCGAGAACCCCGGCTGCACGCTGCAGCTCCAGGCGGGCGTCATCCGCACCGGCATGGACGCCGAGGTACGCCACGTGATCGAGGTCCTCGATCAGGCCGTCAGCGCTGGAGCGAAGCGCTAACACAAGATGGATCCGCTTCTACTGCGCTTGTTCCAGATGCAGGTCCGCAGCCAGGCGATCTTCTTTCTGTATGCGTGGGATGATCTCTAGCGTTTCTTGGCAACCGAACCACCTGACTTCCAAGCACACGCTTGGCAGTGCATCGAGACGATGCTGAACACTTCCGCAAACATCGCGAAGGCGTTCTGGGGCACTGGTGGTAAACGCACACAGCAACGTCAGCCGCTACGCGACAGCATCGGTGTGCCCGACCTGTCCGCGTTCAAAGTCTTGCTCGTCAGAAACCATTTCGAGCATTTCGACGAGCGGCTTGATGAATGGTGGGAGAAATCAAAGACGCACAACTACGTGGATATGAACATCAATCTGTCAGTCGAGGGGTTCGACGCGATCGACGTGCTTCGCAGCTTTAGAACAGCCGCTGGTGAAGTGCAGATGTGGGGTGACACCCTCAATCTGCGAGCGATCCATGAGGAGATTCTCGGTTTCTGGGATGCGCTGGAGGCTGCAGTTATTACGAGGCCGTTCCCGTAACGAATCATTGGCCCTCATGCGCGCGCTAGGCGCGCTGGGGCGCGCTCCAGCCAGTGGAGAGATACCCGGTGTTCATGTCGTAGGCATTGAACTCGTATCCGGCGATGCCGGGCGCGACGGACACGTACTCCGGCGGCGCGCCGAGCGGCAGCATCGCGGGACCGTCGTCGAGGAGCAGGCGCTGCGCCTCCCT
>CAMDAY010000219.1 GCA_945888895.1 Dehalococcoides mccartyi
TGGATCGCCTGCCACGGGCCGAACACGTTCACATCCATCGTGCGGTGCAGGTGCAGCGGCTTCTGCTCGATCGCCGGGCGGGGACGCTCGAGGCCGCGCGCGGCGTTGTTCACGAGGATGTCGAGACCGCCCCACGCCGTGACGCGCTCGAACACCGCCGCCAGCGCGTCGAGATCGCCGACGTCGCCGAGCACGATGTCCGCCTCGACACCGAGCGCGCGGCACTCCGCGGCGGTCTGCTCGGCGGCCTCGGCGGAGCGGGCGTAGTTCACCAGCACGTGGACGCCCTCGGCGGCGAGGCGCAGCGCGATCGCGCGGCCGATGCCCCGGCTCCCGCCGAGGACCACCGCGCGCTTGCCGGAGAGGGATGTGTAGACGCCCATGCGGGGCAGTCTAGGACGCTGGTTGGCGCACGGCCAATGCCACGGTGTGCTCGCGGCCCTGCTTCACCTTGTCGTAGTTCCCGAAGACCTCCTCGAAGGTGCGCTCGATGAACCGGCGCATCCCGGAGATCGTGACCACGTACAGGCGCCCGCCGGGGTTCAGGTGCGCGTAGGCGTCCGCGATCATCAGCGTCAGCATCTCGTTCCCGACCTTCGCCGGCAGGTTCGAGGCGACGAGGTCGAAGCGCTGGTCGCCCGGTATCCCCGCGAACCCGTTCGAGAGCAGCGCGGTCGCGTTGGTGATCCCGTTCAGGGCGGCGTTCGCGTTCGCGTACTCCACGGCGACGAAGTCGCGGTCGACCATGGTCGTCTGCCCCTGCGGCGCGAGGCGCGCCATCGTCAGCCCCATCGCGCCGTAGCCGCAGCCGAGGTCGAAGCAGTCCGCGTCCCGTGCCACCTCGATCGTGTCTAGGAGCAGGCGCGTGCCCTCGTCCACCTCGCGCGGCGAGAAGAGGCCCCACGTCGCGTGGAAGCGCAGCGGCTGGTCGCGCACCGTGGCGACGAAGTCCGTGTCGCGGCGGTACTCGGCGACGCGCTGCACGAGGTCGGTCGCCTCGGCGGGCGTGCGGCGCGGTGGGGTCATCGAGTCACCTCGGGCGGCGCGGGCTGGAGCGTGAACGGGCCGGTGGCGGGCGGGATGAGCACGCCGATCGCCCACTCGTAGCCGTCCGGGTCGTGGACCAGCACCTCTCGCCAGCCGTGTGCCTTGTCCGTGGGAGGCTGGGCCACCTCGGCGCGCGCGGTGAGCGCCCGCTGGTACACCTCGTCCGGGTCGATGCCCAGCACGCGCACCTGCGCGCCGAGGCCGCGCGTGGTCTCCGAGGCGAGCGCGGGCGTCCACGGGTGCGTGTCGTGCGTGTGGTCGGCGTGCAGCATCACCTCGGCGGGCCCGAAGCGCACCGCAGCGAAGTCGATGTCGCGGTAGTGGATCTCCGCGCCGAGCACATCGCGGTAGAACGCGACGGAGCGCTCGGTGTCCCGCACGATCAGGTTGAGCGACAGCGAGGGCAGCAGCGCGCCGTAGCGGTATCCCGGCATCCACGGCACCATGCCGTCCGGACGAAGCCTCGTGCCCATCGCGTGTCCTCACTAAGCGCGTCGGGTGATCCGCCGTCCGCCGGCCACCATCATCGCCCCGAAGGCGAGCAGGAGCACGAGGACGGTCGCTACTGTGCGGGCAGCGCCTTCAGCGCGCGCACCTGCTCGGCGTGCGCGTGGTCGTGACTCACGAGGATCTCGAGGTAACGGCGCGGCGTCCTCGTGGTCCCGTCCGGGCGCGGGATCTCGAGCGCGAGCTGCTCGTCCGTCATCTGGCGCAGCAGCGTCTCGGTGGGCCGTCGGCTCTGGTCGAGCCATTCGAGGAGCAACGGCAGCGTCGTCAGGTGCGCCGGCCTCGAACGGACCGGCTCCAGCGCGGTGTCGCGCCCGCCGATGCCCTGGTCGATCGTGCGGCGGAAGCGGTCCTCGGTGTGACCGACGTGCCAGAGGACGTCCGTGATCGGCCAGCGCTGCTCGTCGTCCGTGATCTCGCCAGGCGGTCGGCGGTCCATCTGCTCCTGCGTCACGCCCTCGAACGCGTCGAGGAGGTCGGCGCGCGCGGCGCTCAGCTCGGTCTGGATGTCATCGATGTCGGTCATGTTCACTCCCGCGCGGCAGCATACACGGACGCGGGGCGCGTGGGCCTCGTGCGAGCGCCGCCCTCGCGGTGCTACTCGTCCTCGACGAGCCGCTTGAGCAGCGCACGCAATCGAGGCGAGCGCGCGATCTCCCTGCGGAGCCGCGCCACCTCGCGCTCGTTGATGATCAGCGGGCGCTGCTCCAGGTGGCCTTCCTCGTCGTACGCGACGAAGCGGATGGCCGTCTGGCCCTTGCGCTGGCCGAGCTCGTAGTGGAGCAGCTGCAGCGCGGGGGCGTGCAGGCCGCCCTCGATCGCCGCTTCTTCAGTGATCTGGCCGCTGCCCCAGGGCAGCGTGAACGCACGAGGGATACGACGTTCCGGCACGATGCACCTCCAGTCCTCGCGCCTACGGGGCGTCGAGGCCTGTCATGGTACGCCGTGGTGATAGCGGAGGTCCTGCGAGGCGCTACGTGCGCGCGGTGCCATCCGCAACCTTCGCGCAGGCGGTGGCGAGTCGCTTCGCGGCCTCCACGAGGTCCTCCTCGCCCACCCACGAGAACGCCAGGCGCATGTGGTCGCCCGGGTCGACGCGATCGGGGAAGAAGCCATAGCCGGCCGCCGCGATCAGCCCCTCGGCGATTGCCGCCTGCTGCACCTCGCGCCCGTCGAGGCCGCCGAGCAGGTCGACCCAGAGGAAGAAGCCACCGTAGGGGCGGCGGAACTTCACGTACGGCTCGCAGTGCTCGCGCAGCGCGTCGCAGAGCGTGTCGAGCTTGCGGAGGTAGAGCTGCCGCATCGACGCGATGTGCGCGTCGAGGTTCCCATCCTTCGCGAACTCGTAGACCATCTTCTGGAGCAGCGGGCTGTTACCCATCTCGAAGCGCACGCGCGTCACGCGATCGAGCACCTCGGGCGTGGCGTGGATCCAGCCGACCCGCAGGCCGGTCGCGACGATCTTCGAGAACGTGCCGACGGTGATCACGCCGTTGCACTCGGAGAGCGAGGACAGTGCGGGCGGGCGGTCCCAGCCGGGGAAGTACAGCTCACCGTACGCGTCGTCGTCGAGGACGAAGGCGCCGTGTTGCGCGGCGATGCGGATGAGCTTCTCGCGACGAGGCAGTGAGAGCGTGACGCCCATCGGGTTGTGGAAGTTGCTGATCGTGTAGATGAACTTGATCCGCTTGCCCTGCGCCTCGAGCTGCTCGATGAGCGGCTCG
>CAMDAY010000220.1 GCA_945888895.1 Dehalococcoides mccartyi
GATCGGGTGCGTCGTGACCAACTGGTCCTGGCGGTACGCCCAGTTCTTCATGCCGGAGTTGAACGCCTGCCACGAGGTCTTGAATCGCGTCGCCTCCGCCATCGAGAGGTAGGCCATATACGTGGCGAACGACTCGTTGAGCCAGAGGTCGTTCCACCACTTCATCGTCACGAGGTCGCCGAACCACATGTGCGCCATCTCGTGCAGGATCACCTCGGCGCGGCCCTGGCGCTGGGTGTCGGTCGGCGGGTCGCGGAAGACCATGCGCTCCGAGTGCGTGACGGCGCCGACGTTCTCCATGGCGCCCGCGTTGAACTCCGGCACGAATACCTGGTCGTACTTGCCGAAGGCGTACGGGTAGTCGAAGAAGTCGGCGAAGAACGTTAGCCCCTGCTTGGTCACCGTGAACAGCTCGTCCTGATCCACATACTGCTCGAGCGACTTGCGCGCGAAGAAGCCGAGGGCGATGCCCTCGTGCTCATCGCGGAAGGCGACGAACGGGCCGGCGACGAGCGCGAAGAGGTAGGTCGAGAAGCGCTGCGTGCGCTCGAAGGTGGTCGTGGTGCGATCCACATCGGCGCGGGTGGAGGCCTCGACCTTGCTGTTCGCGACCAGCTCCCAGACCGCTGGGGCGGTGACGGTGAGGTGGTAGGTCGCCTTGATGTCCGGCTGGTCGAAGCATGGGAAGAGCTTGTGCGCGGAGTACGGCTCGAAGTTGGTGTAGAGGTACTCCTCGCCATCCTCCGGGTCGATGAACTGGTGGAGTCCCTCCCCGGTGTGGTCGTAGTTGTTCTCGTACACCACGTGCACGGTCGTGTCCGGCGCGAGCAGCGCACCGTCGAGGGTCAGGCGCACGCCGCTCCAGTCCGGCTCCGCGACCGTCGTCCCGTTCACCTCGAGCAACTCGATGGTCTTGCCCGTGAAGTCGAGGAAGAGCGAGCCAGAGCCGCTCTGAGGGGCAGAGTGCTTGAACGTCGCGACCAGGTCGCCGCGGTAGGTGGGGGAGCCCTTCGTCAGGTCGAGCTTCAGCTCGTACGCGACGTCGGCGACGCGCGGCGCGCGGGCCTCGGCCTCCTCCTGCGTCAGCACGTCCTTGGGTAGGGTCATCGGTGCGTTCATTCGTGCTCTCTCTCGAGGCGTGCGTGCTCGGTCGTGGAGGCCACCGTGGGGGTGAGCAGGAATCGTACCGGACGGCTCGCGAGGAGTCAGGTCAGGCGAGGCGCGCGGCCTTCGCGGCCTGCTCGGCGCGGCGGGCGCGCCGAGGCTCGACGACGAAGCGGAAGACGGAGACGCCCGCGAGCGTCGCGGCGATGCCGAACCAGGTCAGGGCGTACTCGGTGTGCGAGACGGTGCTGACGTATCGCTGATAGCCCTGCACGGGGTAGGTCGTCGGCATGGAGGAGTAGTCGCCGCCTTCGGTGAGCTGGCCCTCGGTCACGAACCACGGGAGCACGCGGTAGGGCAGACCGGCGCTCATGGAGTCCGGTGCCAGGCCCGTCCACGTGCCAGCAGGGGTCTTCGAGGCTCGGATGCCCTCGGCGTAGCGTGCGAGGCCGGGGGTGGGGCCGGTGAAGGTGGCGAGGCGTTTGAGTGCCGCGTCGCGCTGCCCCTCGGGGTACCAGCCCCGGTCGACGAGCACGGCCTCCCCGGGCGCGATGATCAGCGGCTGGACGATGTTCTCGCCCTTTCGCCCGTACCTCGCGCGGTTCGCCAGGATCATCACCTGTTCGGCGTCCCACGTGCCCTCGAGCGAGACGGCGTGGTACTCGAGGCTCTCGGGCGACATCGTGCGAGCCTGCGTCGCGGTGAGCGGTTGCCCGGCAAGCTGCGCGTTCCTGCTCGCGACGAGGTTCGCCTTCCAGATGCCGCGCTCCACCTGCCAGGCGCCGAGCCCGCACAGGATCACGAAGACGAAGCCGATGAGGAGCAGCAGGACGGGTGTTGGCAGGCGGAAGGGCATGGGCGCTCCGGGATCCTCGATCCAGTCTCAGCCCGGGATCGGGGGGCCGCAATCGCTCGGATCTTGCTGGCCGGCGTCACGATTGATGATCAGGGGGATTCGATAACGGGCGACCGTGAAATACTCCTGAAACGTGGCGCGCCTAACGTGCCCGCATTACCACCGGGGCCGACCATGGCCGTGTCCACTGCGAAGAGTTGGAAGGCGGAATATGTACAAGGCTGAGTACATCTGGATCGACGGCGCGGAGCCGACGGCCAAGCTGCGCTCGAAGACCAAGATCATCGAGGACGGCGTTGAGCCGGGGATCTGGGGCTTCGACGGTTCGAGCACGAACCAGGCCGCGGGCGAGTCTTCCGACTGCGTGCTGAAGCCGGTCCGCATTACCCCGGACCCGATCCGTGGCGGCGACAACAAGCTCGTCCTCTGCGAGGTGCTGCTCATCACGATGAAGCCGCACCCCACCAACACCCGCGCGGCGCTGGCCGCCGCTGCGAAGAAGTACGCGAAGCACGAGATGTGGTTCGGCATCGAGCAGGAGTACACCTTCTTCGATGGCATCAAGCCGCTCGGCTGGCCGGACAATGGCTTCCCGGCTCCGCAGTTCGGCTACTACTGCGGCGTAGGCGCGGACGAGATCTTCGGCCGCGAGATCGTCGAGGCGCACTCGGACGCCTGCATGGCGGCGGGCCTGAAGATCGCCGGCACGAACGCGGAGGTCATGCCCGCGCAGTGGGAGTTCCAGATCGGGCCGAACGACCCGCTGGAGTGCTCTGACCACATGTGGCTCGCCCGCTGGCTGCTCTACCGCATCGCGGAGGACTTCGATGTCAGCGCCACGCTGAACCCGAAGCCGATCCCCGGCGACTGGAACGGCGCCGGCTGCCACACCAACTTCTCGACCAAGGCGATGCGCGAGTCGTACCCGCCGATCGAGGCCGCCTGCAAGGCGCTCGGCGAGAAGGTGGAGCTGCACGTCAAGAACTACGGTGACGGCATCGAGCGCCGCCTGACCGGCCGCCACGAGACCGCGCCGTACAACAAGTTCTCGTGGGGCGTGTCGAACCGCGCTGCCTCGATCCGCATTCCGTGGCAGGTCGCGGTGGACAAGAAGGGCTACGCGGAGGACCGCCGTCCGAACGCGAACATGGACCCGTACGTGGTGACGCGCCTCATCACCGAGACGGTCTGCGCTGACGCGGAGAAGCGCGGCATCAAGTAACCTTCGAGGCTCTCGGGCGCTTCGGCGTCCGCGGGCACGATGTGAACCCAGAAGGGCGGCCCGTGCGGGCCGCCCTTC
>CAMDAY010000221.1 GCA_945888895.1 Dehalococcoides mccartyi
CGAGTCGCACGCGGGCTCGAGGCCGAGCGCGTCGAGGTAGCCCTCGATTTCGGCACGGGAGATCGCCAGCAGCGGGCGCACGAGCGAGAGAGCGCGAGTGCCCTGGGCGGGGATCGGCCAGTCGGCGCGCGCGGACATGCCCGCGGCCCCTCGGAGGCCGGTGCCGCGAGCGAGGCGGAGGAGCACGGTCTCGGCCTGGTCGTCGAGGTGGTGGCCGGTGAGGCAGAACCGAGCGCCGACCCGGGTGCAGACACGGGCAAGCCAGCGGTAGCGCGCCTCGCGGGCCGCAGACTCGCCTCGATCGGTTGGGACGCGTGGGGCGCGACCGCCGAGGAACACCGCGCCGACAGACGACGCAACGGCCTCGACGAGACCGCGCTCGGGGGCCACCTCGGCAGCCGGGCGCAGGCGGTGGTCGAAGTGCGCCGCGGTGACGGTGCCAGCGGCACGGGTGCGGGCCACGGCGACGAGGGTGGCGAGCGAGTCCGGACCGCCCGAGCAGGCGACGACCACGGGGGCCTCGATCGGGACGTGGACGGCGAGCACCTTCTCCACACGGCGCTCGAAGGCAGCGGTGCGGCGGTTCGTGGCGATGGCGATCAAGGAGGGCGCGCTCATCGACGCCAGCGTAGCGCGAAGGGCCGTCGAGGGTTCGGGCCGCCGCGCGGCTACGGCTTCGCCGGGGCGGTGTCGAGGGGACTCGTGCCGAAGAGCGCCTCCCACCACTTCTCGCCAGGGCGGCGCGGTACGGGCGGTGCGGTCGGCGCATCGACCTGCACCAGGATCTCGCCCGGCTTCACGAGGCCGAACTGCTGACGCGCGAACGCCTCGACGTATTCGTCGGACTTGAGGTAGGTGAGAAGACCCTGGAGTTCGGCGCGCTGCGCGCGGAGATCCTGCACGCGGATGAAGACTTCGCGCTCATGCTGGCGGAGGCGGTAGGACTGTGCGGCGGTCTGGATGCCGGCGTACACGAAAAGGCCGAGCAGCAGCAGCGCTACCGCCATGACCATGTGTGCCGGGCCGAAGGTTGGAAGACGCAGACGCACAGGCCGAACATTCCTGTCGGACCCCCCAAGGAGCCATCCCGCCTGCGTGTCACAGTACAGCGCATCGCCGGTTCGGACAAATAACGTGTCACTCGCGACTGTTACGGCCCGGCAGAGGCTATTCACCCGGGAGGTGGCACGCTTCATTGAGGCGCACGACCAGCCATCCGCCGTTCGACAGGCGCTCAATCTCCGCGAACGACGCCAGGTCGTGCCGGAACCGACGGAACGAGGCCAGCGGCACGCCCAGGGCGTAGCAAAGGAACGCGCGCGTGGCGAGGTTGTGCGAGACCACGGCCACCTCCCCGTCAGCGTGCTGCTCCACGATCGACTCGATCGCGGCGACCATGCGCCGCTGCGCGTCGCGCATCGACTCCCCGCCGGGCATGGTGAGGTCGGCGGGGTCGGTCTCCCGCCACGCCGCGAGGAAGTCTGCGTGGTCGCGGCGCAGCTCCTCGCCGGTGAGCCCATCGAGGTCCCCGTGGTCCAACTCACCGAAACGGCCGTCCACGCGCACCTCGAGGCCGAGCGGCGCGGCGATCGCCTCGGCAGTCGCCACGCTGCGCGCGAGCGGGCTCGCGTAGACCGCTACCAGCGGCCGCACGCCGAGGCGTGCCCCCACGGCCGCGGCCTGCGCCCGTCCGAGGTCGTTCAACGGCACGTCACGCAGCCCCTGCGAGCGGCCCTCGGCGTTCCCGTCCGTCTGCCCGTGCCGCACGAGGTAGAGACGAAGAGTCATCCGCGGGTCTTCCCGGCCTGCGTCCAGGCCTCGCGGAGCGCGACGAGGAGTGCCTCGGCGGCACTCCGGGGGTCGCGAGTGCGGGTGGCGACATCCTCGACGAGGGCCGCGAGCGCGCCGTTCGCGGTGGCGGCGACGAGCGCCTCGCGGTGCAGTGCGGCGCGGGCGAGGGCGACGACCTGGCGCTCCGCCAGGAGGCGGCGCTCCTCGACCGCGTGCTCGGAGGTTCGGAGGTGCTCCTGATGGCGGTCGATGGCGTCGACGAGCTCGACGATGCCTTCGCCGGAGCGGGCGGTCGCCTTGAGGATCGGCGGCGCCCACGCGCTCGGCCCGGCGATCGCGAGGAGCGCACGCAACTGGGCGACGGCGGTGTCGGCACCCGCGAGGTCGGCCTTGTTCACGACCATCACCTGCGCAACCTCCATCAGGCCCGCCTTCATCGATTGGATCTCATCGCCCGCGCCGGGGTTCGTGACCAGCACGGTGGTCCCGGCGGCGTTCGCGACCTCCACCTCGTCCTGCCCGGCGCCCACCGTCTCGACGATGACGACGTCGTAGCCCGCGGCGTCGAGGAGGTCGATCGCACCGCCCGCAGACTCCGACAGCCCGCCGAGGTTGCCTCGACTGGCCATGGAGCGCATGAACACGCCGGAGTCGGCGGTCAGATCCTGCATGCGGATGCGGTCACCGAGAATCGCGCCATGCGAGAACGGAGACGAGGGGTCGACGGCGATAATGCCGACCGTGCGGCCACGTCGACGCTCCTCGCGCGCCAGCACCGAGACGAGCGTGGACTTGCCTGCACCGGCCGAGCCGGTGACGCCGATCGTCTGCGCGCGGCCGGTGCGCGCGTACAGCGCGGCGAGGATCTCGCGGCCGGCGGGCGTGTCCGCCTCGACGTGGGTCAGGGCGCGGGCGAGCGCGCGGCGATCGCCGCGCGTGATGCCATCCACCAGTGCCGGTCCGTCGAGGGCGGCCAAGCGGGGCTACGCGTGCCGGGGCGCGTGCTGCTTCACGAAGTCGATGATGTCGGCGGTGTCGGTGCCGGGGCCGAAGACGGCGGAGAAGCCCATCTCCTTCACGGAGGGCACGTCCTCATCCGGGATGATGCCGCCAGCGAACATCAGCACGTCGTCCACGCCGCGCGCGCGGAGCTCCTCGATCACGCGGGGGAACAGCTCGAGGTGGGCGCCGGAGAGGATGGAGAGGCCGACGACCTGCACGTCTTCCTGCAGCGCGGCCTCGGCGATCATCTTCGGCGTCTGGCGGATGCCGGTGTAGATGACCTCCATGCCCGCGTCGCGCAGCGCCCGCGCAACGACCTTCGCCCCGCGGTCGTGACCGTCGAGGCCGGGCTTCGCGATCAGGACGCGAATCGGGCGGTCTGCCGTCATAAGGCGCGCTCCTTCGACCTCGGTCGATGCGTGTGCAGTGTCGCCGAGGGGGGCAAGCGGTGCTAGTGGGCGGG
>CAMDAY010000222.1 GCA_945888895.1 Dehalococcoides mccartyi
CCTTCGCCGCGCCGAACAGCGCTGGCGACACGAGCGAGTTCTCGCGTGACAGCCGCCAGAACGCCAGCGCGACGGTCGCCACCGCGAGCACATCGACGTAGTAGCGCAGCAGGACGGGCGTGGGGCGGGGGCGGGCAGCGCTGCGCTTGAACTCAAGCACCGTGACGCGCGTCGCGCGCCACGCCGGGAACATCAGCGACGCGAAGGCGATCAGCGCACCAACGCTGGCGAGGACATACGCGCCGCTGCCGACGTGCACCGCGAGCGGCCCGCCGCCCGACAGGGCGCGGAATGCCGGCATCGGGCCGAGCGAGGACACGACGAGCGCCGCGATCGGCGGCCCAGCAAGTGCCGCGAGCGCCGCGAGGATCGCGCCCTCCACCCCGTACTGCGCGAGGAGCTGGCCGGTCGTGGCGCCACGACTGCGCAGCGTCGCGATCTCGGCGGCCTGCCGCTCGATGAGCATCGTGGACACCATGACGAGGTAGTAAGCGACGATGCCGCCGATCTGGAGCAGCAGCACGAGGAGGGGGATCCGCGTGAAGAACAGCTTCTGGTCGAACGAGCGCAGCACCGGCTCCAGCGCGCTGGTCACGCTCGGTCGCGTTTCGGTCGCGGCGAGCGCCGTCGGTAGCGCGGCAAGCCCGTTGGCGACGGGGATCGCGATGCGCGCGTTGAGCGCATCGGGTCGCACGAAGTACCGGTTCTCGTAGTCCGTAGCCAGCGTGGGCAGCCGCTCGATCACGGCACCGAACAGCGTGTCGGCCGGGATGAAGAGGAAGTAAGTGGCCCAGCCGCGCGTCGTCCCATCGAGGCCGCCGCTGTTCGTGCCCCAGCCTCGCCCCGCGGGGTCGTTCGCGCGGATCGTCCCGACGATCTGCACTTGCACCGGCTCGGCTTTCTCATCCCAGAACGGGTACAGGTCGAACGTCGAGCCGAGACGCAGGTTCTGGCTCTTCGCCGTCTCCTCGCCGATCGCGACGGGGATCGGGCCGCTCGCGCCTCGACCGTGCGCCGCGGGCAAGGTGCCCTGCACCAGGGTGACCTCGTCCTGCAGCGCGCTGCGGACGATCAGGTTCGCGCGCGGACGTGCCTCGTTGCGCTGGTCGGGCTTCTGGCCGTTCGTCGAGGGATAGAAGGTCGCGCTGGTCGCTATCCGCACGACCCTGCCGATGCTCCCATGGAGCGCATTGGTGACCGCAGCGTCCTGCCGGGACGTCGAACGCGGGTAGGCCGTCGCAGAGACGTTCACGTTCGAAGTGAGGATGCTCACGTCGAAGGCGGCGGGGGACTGCTGCCGCAGCGCATGCTGGAGTCCGAGGTCGCGGATGGCGTCGGCGTAGATGGCGGTGGCGGAGAGGATGGCGGCGGCGACCAGGGTGCCGACGACCACGCTGGAGAGCAGCCGCCAGTTACCGAGCATGCGGCGGACGGCGAGTACAGGGAGCGCGCGGTAGGAGGTCATTGGGGCCGCATTCTACGGATACCGGGGGGAGCGTGCCGACCGAGGGCGGTACACTGGCCCTCGTGACCACAGAACCCGCTGCCGTCCCGTCCCCGTCGCGCCCCCGCACGCGCGCCCGAAAGGCCGCGCCGACCGCTGACCTCGAATTGTCCGGGGTATCTGCGGAGGCCGATGCCGCGCCAGCGGCGGGTGCCAACGGGAAGCCGCTGCTCGTCATCCTCGACTCCCACGGGATCATCTTCCGGTCGTACTTCGCGCTGCGTGACGTGCTCACGGTGCGCCGCACGGGCGAGCCGGTGGCGGCCGTCTTCGGCTACGCGAACAGCGTCCTGACCGTCTTCAACGAGCTGAAGCCGACCTACGTCATCGCGGCGTGGGATGCCTCCGAACAGACCTTTCGCAAGGACATGGACGACCGCTACAAGGCGACGCGCGCCGAGACGCCGAGCGACCTCATCCCGCAGTTCGACCGCGTCCGTCAGCTCCTCGACGCCTTCGGCATCCCGCTCGTCGAGAAGATGGGGTACGAGGCGGACGACGTCCTCGGCACGCTCGCGACGCAGGCGATCGAGGCGGGCCTCGATGTGGTGATCGTGACGCTCGACAACGACATCATCCAACTCGTGCAGCCCGGTGTGCGCGTCTACATGTACCGCCCGTACCAGCGCGACTACGTGATGTACGACAACGCGGCGGTCCGCGAGCGATTCGGCTTCGAGCCACGCCAGATGATCGAGTACAAGGCGCTGGTCGGCGACACGTCCGACAACATCCCGGGCGTGAAGGGCATCGGCGAGAAGGGTGCGAAGGCGCTCATCGAGCAGTACGGCACCCTCGACGAGATGATCGCGCATATCGAGGAGATCGAGCCGAAGCGCACGCGGACCGCGCTGTCCGAGGGCGTCCTCGAAGCGCAGCTCTCGCACGAACTGGCCACGATCATCTGCGACGTGCCGGACGTGACGCTCGACCTCGAATCGTCAGTGCTGAAGGACTACGACCGGCAGGCGGTCGTCGATCTGTTCCAGGAGCTCGAGTTCCGCACGCTGATCAACCGCTTGCCTGAGTCGAGCCAGGTGGCCAAGCCCGAGCTCCAGCCCACCGTCGCCGCCGACGGGCGATACGAGGTGATCACGGACCGCGCGCACCTCGACGCCCTCGTCGCCGCGATCCGCGCCAGCGGGCGCTTCGCGATCGAGGTCGTCGCGACGGACGGGCACCCGATGCGTGCGGGCGATGGACTGGTCGGTCTCGCGATCAGCGCCGAGGCGGGGCACGCCTCGTACATCCCGTTCGGCCACATCGCGCACGGGCAGGGCATGCTGCTCATGGACGACGCGCCGGGCGACGGCCCGCAGCAGCTCTCACGCGGCGAGGTGTTCGAGGCGCTCCGGCCGGTGCTCCTCGACCCCGCGATTAAGCGCGTGGCGCACGAGGCGAAGTACGTGACGCTGGCGCTTGCCGAGTCGCCCGAGCACGTCTGGCCCGCCTCGATCGACTTCGACACGCAGATCGCGGCGTACCTCCTCGGCGACTCCAGCATGTCGCTCCAGCGGCTCGCCTTCGACCGCCTCGGCGTGCAGACGGTCGATCCGAAATCCTTCCTCGGCACCGCGAGCAAGGCGATCACCTTCGCGCAGGCGAGCATCGAGGACGTCGGGCGCTACGCCGCCATCGATGCGGACGTGATCCTGCGTGCCTCCGACAAACTGCGAGAGGAGCTGGAGGCGAACGCCCTCGATCGTGTGTTCCGCGAGATCGACCT
>CAMDAY010000223.1 GCA_945888895.1 Dehalococcoides mccartyi
AGCACGCGGCCCGCCGTGGTGTCGAAGAACGAGACCTCGAGCGGCGTCGAGACGCCGAGCTCCGGTTCCATCACCAGCTCTTCCGGGAACAGCTCGCCCTCGCCCAGTGCCTCGGGCGTTGCGCGCGCAGCCTCGGCGTCCGCGAGCGCGGCGGCGTCGTCACCGGGGCGCGCGACGGTCGGGCGCGTGGGCGTCGGGTTGAACTCGACCCAGCCGAGGTTCGGGAAGTACACCTCCGGCCACGCCCACGCGCGCTGCTCGGTGATCGTGTACGCCTTCGTCACGGGGTCCACGTCCGCCTCGTCCAGCGAGAAGCCCGCGACCACGCGGGTGGGGATGCCCAGCGTGCGCAGCATCACCGCCATCGCTGATGAGAACTGGTCGAAGTAGCCGGCCTTCTGGTCGAACAGGAACGCCGCGACCGCATCACGACGAGGCGGCGCCGCGGGCGGCTCCAGCGTGTACGAGTAGTTGCGGCGCAGGTGCGACTCGATGCGTCGTGCGGCCTCGTACGGCGTGCGCGAGTTGCCGGCCACCTGCCGCGCGAGCTCCGCGATCTCGGGCGGGGTCGTCGCGGGCAGCGAGGTGTACGTCTCCACGATCTGCGGCGGATACGTCGTGCCAGACGACAGCAGCGTGGGCACCGCGGCGACCGACACCGTGCCCACCGTCGTGTAGATGGTGCCGGCGCTCGCGGGGCTCGTCGGGATCACGCCCATCGATAGTGCGGTCGGGTCGACCAGCTGCCGACCGGGTACGTTCGCGGTGGTCGCGTCACCCACCGAGAGCAGACGCCGGTCGGGCGCGCTGTCGCTCAGCACTTCGATCTTCGTTGTCACCGGCTCACGCACCTCGGCCTTGGAGCGCTGCGAGCCGAACTCCGCAGCCTGCACCGTCGTGCCCGGCAGCGGCATCGCCGCGGCGTCGGTCAGCTTCCAGCCGCCGCCCGTGTACTCGTCGTACACGGCACCGCGCAGATTGCCGGCCTCCGACGCCGACACGCTGTAGAGCGGCGTCGCGCCCAGGGCGACCTTCCCCTGCAGCGGCAGCGTCGGCCCGAACGAGTGGATCGGCACCTCGCGCTTCGAGTTGATGCCGATGAACAGCTGGCCGAACGCCTCGACGCGGGACGTGACGGGTTCGAGCGCACGATCCCACGCCGCGGCCACGGGCCCCCAGTGGTTCGCCGTCGGCACCACCCACGCCGCGACGACGAGGACGACCGCGACGACGCAGCCGATGAACATCACCTCGAGCGACATGTACTCGGGCAGCGGGATGCGCTCGCGGTTCCAGCGCGCGCCCGCGCGCAGGAACTCCATGCGCGTGACGAGCAGCACGGATACGAGCAGGAACACGATGAACCCGAACGAGGGCTGCCCCGGCAGGTAGGAGATATTCGTCAGCAAGATGATCGCGCCGGGGATGAGCGCCACCCACGCGTTCTGCCAGCGCACGACCGCCCAGCACGACAGGAACACCACGCAGTACACGAGGGCGACGAGGAGCACGACGAACGGCAGCGGGTCGGCGGAGATCGACTGGTTCCAGAACGCGGTGCCCCAGTCCTGCATGCGCAGCGAGAACTCGCCCCAGCGACCGATCCAGCCGGTGCCCACCTCGTCCGGGTCAGTGATCGGCACACGCTGAAGCACGAGTGCGACCACGGTCACCGCACCGAGGGGCACGCCGACGAGTGCGGCGAGCGTCCAGTGCAGCCGCGACTGCGCGAGCAGCCAGCCGATCACGACCGCGGCGAGCGCAGTGACGATCAGCGACGGCATCTCCGGGACCCAGTCGGATGACTGGAGCGATCCGATCACCGGCAGCTGCGCACACACGATCAGCGTGAACGTCAGCCACGACTCCCACGAGGTCCACCACCGCGCGATGCGCACCGGCTCGCCGGTGGTGTGCTCGGCATGCGGCACAGATTCGGGGTTGAATATCTCGTCGAAGGAGGATGCTGCCTGGGTCATGGCGTCTCTGCTTCCTCGGTCACTTCTTCGCGGGCGCGATGCGCCCGAGCATCGGGTCGCTGCCCTCGGAGAGCGCGCGGCCGACGTCGTCCTGGTGCTTGATCGTGTAGGCATACACGCCGCCCGCCGCGAGCGTGCCGTACACGTCCAGCGAGCTGGTGGTGCCGCCGAACGTGTCCGCCTCCAGCAGCACGGCCGCAACCTTCACGCCGCGACCCTGCAGCGACATCAGCGTCAGCGCCCAGTCCTGCGTCGCCGACGGCGTGATCACCACCACGGTGGTGTGCCGGCCGAAGCGTCGTGATTCCTCGATCAGCAGGTTCGTCAACGGAACGTCGCCCGACGCGCGAGCGAGCGCGAGCGACTCGAGGAGTCGCGTGTAGTGGTTCTGGCCGCGGTCCGGCTCGTTGATGCGCAGGTCGTTGCCGAACGAGATCATGCCGACCGAGCGATGCGCGTTCAGGAAGTACCGCGCGATCGACGCGGCCACCAAGACCGCCATCTCCTCGGTGCCGTCTTCGCCTTCGCCGGCGTGCTGCTTGCGTTCGAGGTCGAGCACGAGCCAGATGTCCGACGCCGGGTCGAGTTCGAAGATCTTCACCATCGGCTGTCCGCGGTGCGCCGTCGCCGGCCAGTGCACGCGGTTGAACGAGTCGCCGGGCTCGTACGGGCGCACGCCCGCGACGTTCGGCGTGACGTTGTGCGTGCGGCGGCGGATGCGACCCTCGCCCGGCAGGTTCGCCGGGGGAATGTAGAAGTTCGGCAGGTCGGGCGCGTTCGGGTACACCAGCAGCGTGGTCGTGTCGCCGAAGGTGCGCGTGAAGTGGAAGAAGCCGAACGGGTCAGACGCCGTGACGCGCACCGGGCCCAGCGTGTACAGGCCGCGCACCCGCGTCCGGATGCGGTAGTCCCACGAGGTGACCCCGCGCGACCCGAGCGTGACGACGCGCTTCTCGTTGTGGCCCGGCACGGAGGACGGGTCCTCCACCTCCAGCCACACCTTCGGCAGCAGCGACCGCGACCGGACGGTGATGCGCCCCTCGATCGGCTGGCCCTGCGTCACGCGCTGCGTCGTGCGCTGCACCTCGACGTCGAGGCTGTTCGACATCGCTCGCGTCCAGTAGTAGAGCAGCGGCAGCGCGAACGCGGTCAGGTACGCGAGACGGAACAGCAGCCAGAACCCCGTCGCGAACGCGAGCACAAAGCAGCACACCGTGATCAGCACGGCAAGCGTGACG
>CAMDAY010000224.1 GCA_945888895.1 Dehalococcoides mccartyi
CACGGACGCGGAGATGCGGTCAATCCGCGGTAACCGCATCGCGATGATCTTCCAGGAGCCGATGACCTCGCTGAACCCGGTGCTCACCATCGGCCAGCAGATCAAGGAAGCGATCATCCTGCACCTCGGCCTTGGGGACGAGGAAGCGGATGCACGCGCGATCGAACTGCTTGAGATGGTCGGTATCCCAGACGCCGGTCCACGGCTGAAGGACTACCCGCACCAGTTCTCCGGCGGTATGCGTCAGCGCGTGATGATTTCCATGGCGCTGGCCTGCAACCCGAAGCTCCTTATCGCCGACGAGCCGACCACGGCACTCGACGTGACCATCCAGGCGCAGATCCTTGAGATCATGGCGCGCCTGTCGAAGGAACTCGGCACCGCCGTCTTGATCATCACGCACAACCTCGGCGTCGTCGCTCGGTACGCCGACCGCGTCAACGTCATGTACGCCGGTGAGATCGTGGAGAGCGGCTCCGCGACCGACATCTTCAAGCGCCCGGGCCACCCGTACACGGTCGGCCTGATGGGCTCGGTCCCGCGTCTGGACGCGACGGACAAGCAGCGGCTCATGACCATCGAGGGTCAGCCGCCGCTGCTGATCCAGCCGATCCAGGGCTGCCCGTTCCGGCCGCGCTGCGACTGGGCTATCGACAAGTGTGCGACGGATCACCCCCTGCTGGAGCTCAAGGCGGCTGGCCACTTGGCCCGCTGCTGGCGCGACCCGCAGACGGACGAGCGCACGCGCGAGATCGCCCGCGCGGGCGCGGTTCAGTAAGGCGAGGGGACACCAATGACTACTGCTGCCATCGATTCCAAGCGCCAGATTCCCCACGGGGAGACGCTGGTCGAAGTCAAGGGCCTGCGGATGTACTTCCCGGTTACCGCCGGGTTGCTCATCCAGCGCAAGATCGCGGATGTCCGCGCCGTGGACGGCCTGGACTTCGCCGTCAAGAGCGGCGAGACGCTGGGCCTGGTCGGTGAGTCCGGTTGTGGCAAGTCCACCACCGGCCGCGCCGTCCTCCAGTTGCACCGCCCGACCGCGGGCACGGTGAACTTCGCCGGCACCGAACTCACGCAGCTCAAGGGCGGCGACCTTCGCCGCTTCCGCCGCCGCATGCAGATGATCTTCCAGGATCCGTTCTCGAGCCTGAACCCGCGCATGAGCGTGGCACAGATCATCGGTGAGCCGCTTGCGATCCACGGCCTTTACAAGGGTGCCGAGCGACGCGACCGCATCCAGTACATCATGCAGGCGGTCGGCCTGAACCCCGTGTTCGCCCGGCGCTTCCCGCACGAGTTCTCCGGCGGCCAGCGCCAGCGCATCGGCATCGGCCGCGCGCTCGCGGTTGAGCCGGACTTCATCGTCTGCGACGAGCCGGTGTCCGCGCTCGACGTGTCGATCCAGGCGCAGGTCATCAACCTGCTCGAGGACCTGCAGGGCGAGTTCGGTCTGACGTACCTGTTCATCGCTCACGACCTCGCCGTCGTCCGACACATCTCGGATCGCGTCGCCGTCATGTACCTCGGCAAGATGATGGAGCTCGCGGACTCGAACGAGTTGTACGAGAACCCGCTCCACCCATACACCAAGGCCCTCCTCTCGGCCGTCCCGATCACCGACCCCGAGGTCGAGCGACAGCGCGAACGCATCATCCTCACCGGTGACGTGCCCTCCCCGCTGCGCCCCCCTCCCGGCTGCGTGTTCAACACTCGCTGCCCGATCGCGGTCGACGAGTGCCGCGAGCGCGTCCCTGAGTGGCGCGAGGCGGTCCCGGACCATTGGGTGGCCTGCCACCGCGTCTAGGTTCGGCCCGTCGAGGCGTCTCGCCTCAATCGTTCTCATCGATGCCCCGTCCGCAAGGCGGGGCATCGTCTTGTCCGCAATCGCACGACGCGCCACGTGAAGCGAGGGCCGCGCGTGGCCGCAACGCGTAGCCTCCATGCCCGGTAGGATGGTCGAGTGGAACAATCACATATTCGGAACTTCTCGATCATCGCGCACATCGACCACGGCAAGTCGACGCTCGCCGATCGGATGCTCGAGATCACGGGCGCCGTCGAGCTGCGCGACATGCGCGACCAGATGCTCGACTCCATGGACCTCGAGCGCGAAAAGGGCATCACGATCAAGGCGCAGGCCGTGCGCATGCCCTTCACCGCCGCGGACGGTGAGGCCTACGAGATCAACATGGTCGACACGCCCGGCCACGTGGACTTCACCTACGAGGTCTCCCGTGCGCTGGCCGCCTGCGAGGGTGCAATCCTCGTGGTCGATGCGACGCAGGGCATCCAGGCGCAGACGCTCGCAAACGTGTACCTCGCGATGAACCTGAATCTGAAGCTCATCCCGGTCGTCAACAAGATCGACCTCCCCTCCGCCGAGCCCGAGCGCGTCGCGCAGGAGCTGATCGACGTCATCGGCTTCGACCCGGACGAGGTCGTCTTCGCCTCAGGCAAGACCGGCGCGGGCGTCGCGGAGATCCTGCAGGCCGTCGTCGAGCGCGTCCCACCGCCCGAGGGCAGCCGCGACGCACCGCTCCGCGCGATGGTGTTCGACGCCAAGTACGACTCGTTCAAGGGCGTGCTCGTCTACGTCCGAGTCCTCGAGGGCCGCGCGAAGATGGGCGAACGCATGCGCCTCATGCAGCAGTCCTCGCGCTTCGAGCCCGTGGAGGTCGGCTACTTTCGCCCCGCGCTCCAGAAGAGCGACTTCCTCGAAGCAGGCGAAGTCGGCTACATCGCCACCGGGCTCAAGGGCGTTTCGCAGAGCCGCGTCGGCGACACGCTCACCATCGATGGCCCAGGCGGTGCAACCGAGCCGCTACCGGGCTACCAGCCCGCCAAGGCGATGGTCTTCGCGGGCATCTATCCGACCGACTCCGATGCCTACGCCGACCTGCGCGACGCCCTTGAGCGGTTGACTCTGAATGACGCCGCGCTTCAGTGGGAGCCCGAAAGCAGCGCGGCGCTGGGCTTTGGCTTCCGCTGTGGCTTCCTCGGACTGTTGCACATGGAGATCGTGCAGGAGCGACTCGAGCGTGAATTCGACCTCGACCTGGTCGCCACGGCGCCGTCCGTCGAGTACGAGCTGACGAAGACGAACGGCGAGGAGATCACGATCGACTCGCCGGCCGATCTGCCGATGGGCAGCGAGGTCGCCGAGATCCGCGAGCCCTGGGTGCGCGTCACT
>CAMDAY010000225.1 GCA_945888895.1 Dehalococcoides mccartyi
AGTGCTCCAGCGCCTGCATGTCCGTGTTCATGGCGACGTACTGCACACCCGGCAGTCGCGCGCTGATCATGCGGTTGACGGCGTTCGAGCCGCCGCCGCCCACGCCAACCACCTTGATCGGCGGCAGGCCCTCGTAGTCGCTCATGGTCTGGCCTCCCAATTGCGCCGTCTTCACGGCCTTGCCTTTCCCAGCCTCTCGGGCCACGGACGCCGCACGGCGCGGTGACACGGGAGTGCTACTGGTCTCGATGGATGCGGACGCGCTCACGGGCGCTGGGGGGCGCGCGGCGGGTACTCGGCGGGCCGCCGGGGGAGGCGGGGCGTCCGAGGATTCGTGGAATGCGGTCTGCTGTGCGGTGTCCCGGGGAGTCGAGGTCGTGACGACCTCTGCTTCCGGAACGGGCTGCGTGTCGGGCGTGTTCGCCTCGATGTCATCGGCGTCGAGGGCGTCCGTGACGGCGGGCGCAGTAGCCGCGATCGTCTCGAACTCGGACAGGACATACGGAGGGGGTGCGGGCTCCGCCGTCAGGTCGAGCACCGGCTCCTCGATGATGTCGGCGACGGCTTCGGGCTCGGTGTCCTCGTGCGGCTCGGGATCATGCCGATCCGAGGTGCGTGCGGGCAACCGCTCGTAACGCTCCGAGGGGGCGGCCGGGGTCGCCCATCCGGACGGGACGTCTTGCGCCTCCAGCGCCGCTGTACGGCGTGCCGCGGAGAGGTAGTCGAAGAGCGTGCCGGCCCCCATCGGGTCCTGCCCGCCCGCTCGTCCTGTGATCTCCATCGCTGACCTGCCTTCCTTGTCGCTCTATCAGTCCGTCTACTGGCAGTCGGTCTACTGGGGGAGAACGACGCGCATCAGGTGCGCTACTTTCCTGAACAACCCGCCGAGGGCCGGGACCGGCATCGGCGAGGAACGGAACTGGATTTCCTGCTCCTTCAGCGCCCACCGCAGCAGACCCACGGAGGTCGCGTACGCCGGGTCGTGGAGGATGTCCGACAGCCCCGCGAGGTGCCTCGGCCTGCCCACGCGGGCCGGCAGCCGGAGGACGTCCTCCGCGAGCATGTCGATACCGGGGAGCAACGCTGCGCCGCCGGTGAGGACGACGCCTGCGCTCAGGAGGTCCGGGTCGGTGCCGCGCTTGATCTCGGCCAGCACCAGCTCGAAGAGCTCCTCGGTGCGGGCCTGGAGCACCTGCGCGATCAGGCGGCGGTTCACGGTCTTCGTTCCCTCGGAGCCGAATGCGTCGATCTCGACTTCCTCGTCCTCCGGGACCATCGAGGGGATGACGTGGCCGTGGGCGCGCTTGACCGCCTCGGCGGAGGGTTGCGGCACGCGCAGCGCGACGACGAGGTCGCGCGTCATATGCATCCCGCCGACGGGGAGCACCGCGGAGTGGATCACCGCGCCGTTCACGTACACCGCGATGTCCGTGGTGCCACCGCCGATGTCGATGATCGCCGCGCCCTGCTGGACTTCCTCCTCGGACAGCACGGCCTCGCCGGAGGCGAGCGGCTCGAGGATCAGCGACTCCACGTGGACGCCCGCCCCCTGCACGCACTGCACGAGGTTGCTCAGAGACGACGCGGACGAGGTGACGATGTGCGTCTCCACGTCGAGGCGGGAGCCATACATGGCGGTCGGGTCGATGACCTGATCCTGGCCGTCCACGATGTAGTAGCGCGGCACCACGTGGACGACCTCGCGGTTGTTCGGCACGTTGACGATGCGCGCGCTCTCGAGGGCGCGGTGGATGTCGGACTCCGTGATCGGCGACCGCGGGTCGGCGATCGCTATGATCCCCTTCGTGTTCATCGACGAGACGTGCGCGCCGGCGATGCCGACGTGCGCCGACAGGATGCGGGACGACGAGGCACGCTCCGCCCGCTCGACCGACGAGGCGATGGCCTCGATCGCCGCGTTGATGTTGTCCACGGCGCCACGGGTGATCCCCGCGGACGGCCCGATGCCGACGCCGAGGATGCGCAGCTCGTAGAGCGGCGTCACCTCCGCGACGATGGTGCAGATCTTGGTCGTGCCGACGTCGATGGCGGCGATGCTGCGGTTGGCCATCAGCACCCTCCTCGGCTGGTCGTCACGGCACTGGGGAGTGTTCGTGTCATCGGAGCACCACGTTTCTGCCGAAGCGCAGGTCAATCTCGGAGGCGATGGCCGCCGACTGACCCGTGCGAGGCGTGCCGGATGGCGACGCCTGAGTCTGGGCCTGGGCTTGCACCGCGGGGACGGTCCCCGCGCGTACCTGCTCGAGGAGCGCCTGCCATGTGCGCACCTTGAACTCGTAGTTACTGGAGTCGCCCAGCACCGCTGCCGGACCGCTGGCGACAATCACCGTGAGGCCACGGTCGCGGCGGAAGATGTAAGACGTGGGCTTCACCTTGAGGCGGTCGAACGTCCCGTCCGTGCGCAGCCGGTTCACGAGCTGCACGGTGTCCGGGTCTGCGGCGACGCTCTTGCCGTCCGTGTTCTGCGAAGCGACCTCGACGATCGTCGGGGCGTCGCCTGCGGGCGGTCGCGACTGCTCGAGGACGCGCCCCGTCTCGTCGATGACGAGGCGCTGCGGCCCGGCCTGCCAGTAGCCCCACGCCTGGTGCTCGGTCACATCGATGCGGACGCCGCGCGGCCAGACGCGCGTGACCTTCGCCGCCTTCACCGCCGGGAGCTTCGCCACTTCGCGGCCCGCGGCGTCGAGGTTGAACGTGAGCATCGAGGCCCCGGCGGCACCGGAGACCGTGGCGACGAGCTGCGGGTCTGCGACCTGCGTGCCCTCGACGTCGATCACGTGGACGCGGAGCGTGTCGCTACGGAACAGCCAGACGCCGCCCGCGACGACCGCGATCACACCGAGCGAGGACAGCGCGACCATGCCGCGACGTCGCCAGTTCACCTCGTGCTCCGGCTCGCGTCGGCGGCGCTCCGGACGCGGGAATTCGGCGCGCTGGTAATCGGCGCGTCCGAGCTCGGGGCGCTCGTAGCGGCGCGCGCCCTGCGCGGGCTGCGGGTAGGCGCGCGAGCGCGACGTGGGACGGCGGCGGTCCCCGGAGCCGAACAGGCCGAAGAGGTTAGGCATGGCTGCGCACCTCCTCGAACCGCTCGAAGGCAAGGTCGACGAGCCGCGAGATCAGGTCGCGGTAGGACAGCCCGGCCTCCTGCCAAAGGCGCGGGTACATCGAG
>CAMDAY010000226.1 GCA_945888895.1 Dehalococcoides mccartyi
TGGCGCGCGCGACCTAACAATGCTCAGCATGACGTCCGGACAACTCCAGACGTGGTGCGAACATACGCGCGGTGGCCCTGGTTGGATACGCCGGCGCGTGCGGTCTGCTAGCAGTCCTTATTCTTCCCCCTCTTCTTGCGCCTGCCCCCTGCGTCGGACACGGAAGCCTCGGTTGCACCGATCGAGGCACATCGACGACCGAACGCGAAGTAGGCGAGCGGTCCGATGCCGTTGATCAAGAGCACGGGGAACCACGCTTACTTCCGGCCACCCCGCACCTGCGAGGCCGGCCGACGTACGAGGTCGATCATCGCGCTCGCGAGGAGCACCGCCTGCGCGGAGCCGACGATCGCAATCGCCTTGCGCGCGCCCTCCGGCAGATCCTGCCAGCGGTTGCGGCGTCCGAGGTGCATCCCCATCAGGTTCATGTTCATGTGCATTTGCTGCTTCGTCCGGAGGATAGAGCGGCTACGATTCCACTCTGATTACGATTTCGCTCCGATCAGGAGGCACACGTGACAGACCGGACAGACGAGGCACCTGCCACCCGGTTCCTGTACTTCGGGTACGGGTCGAACCTCGATGCGGCGGGGATGCGCTCGCACTGCCCGAGCGCGCGGCTGGTGAGCATCGCGCGGCTCGCGGACCATCGGTTCGCCTTCACGATCGAGTCGAAGAACACGTGGCTCGGTGGGGTCGGTGACATGCAACCGGCTCCCGGCGACGAGATCTGGGGCGCGCTTTGGCTGGTCGCCGCCGAGGAGTCGCGCGCCCTCGATGAGCACATGGGGCTCTTCCGCGATCCGCCCGCCTATGCACGCACGATCGTCGAGGTGACCACGCCTGCCGGTGACGTCGTACGGTGCCGCTCGTATGCGGTCGCGGCGCCGAACCTCGATGAGTACCTGCCGTCGCCGTCGTACCGGGATGCCGTGGTGCGAGGCGCGCGGAGCGCAGGGCTGCCCGCGGCGTACATCGCGCGGCTCGAGGCGATCGAGGACAACGGGCGAGCGGGTGCCGGGCCTACGCACTAGCTGTGTCTACACCGCGCGGGTGACCTCGAGAAAACTCGTGCCGCGGTGCTTCGTGCGCGACGCTTTGCAGCCGGGCGGCAGTGCGTGCGCGAGCAGGCGCGTGATCGCCGTCGAGCCGCCCGCCAGCACCGCGCGGCCGCCCGGCGCGAGCGCCGCGACGAGGCCTGAGTACTCTGCCTCGACGGCCGGTGCGCCGCCGCCCTCGTGCAGCACGCCCACGACGAGGTCGGGGTTCGTATCGGCGGCGCTGTCCTCGCTCCACGCGCCGATGACGCGCATCTCCACGCGATCTTCGACGGCACCGAGCGCGAGCAAGGCACGACGTGCGGTGCGGAGCGCGAGCACGTCGCGGTCTACGAGGATCACGTGCGCCTCCGGCTGCGCGCTGCGCACGTACGCCGCGAGGTAGCCCTGGGCGACGTTGCTCACCAGCACGCGCTGGCCCGGGCGGATGCGCGGGATGCGCCGCGTCAGCGCGGCCTCGATGACGTCGATACGGTCGTAGTTCGGGATGCCCTCGACGGTCGTGATCGCGGCGGGCTGCTCGTTCGCGTCCTCGAACGGCAGCGCGCCGCGGTCGTAGACCCCGGCGTCGAAGGCCTCGGCGGGCGGGGGGAAGGAGGTGCCTGCGGCAGGCCCGTAGTGGAACACGCTGTAGTCCGCCGTGTCACGGCGCAGCGTCACCTCGATGTCGTCGCGCGAGAGCGTCGAGGCGACGAGGTCGCGAATCGGCTCGATCACCACGACCGCGACGAGGCCGCCTGGCGCAAGGACGCCGAGCGCGCCCAGCAGCATCGAGGACAGCACGGTCGCGCCCGCCTTGCCGGGCAGGTTCGAGACGACGAGGTCGTAGCGCGCCTCGGGCGCGTCGCGGAGCACCTCGGCCAGTCCGAGACTCAAGGCCGTCGTCACCTCGACGGCGTTCGCGCGGGCATTCTCGGCGGCGAAGTCCACGGCGAGTGCGTCCCGGTCGACGAGGTGCGCCGCGGCCACCGCCGGCAGCGTCGCCAGCGCCACTCCCAGCGCCCCGTAGCCGCACCCGAGGTCGAGGACGCGCGCGCCGCCCGTGGAGCCGCGCGCGGCGAGGACCGGCTCGATCGTGCGAAGGAGGAGGCGGCTGCCCACGTCCACCTGGTGCGACGAGAACAGGTCGAGGCACGTCGCGAACTCGAGGCGTCGCCCGCCAACGTCGAGGGGGACGCGACGATGGACGTAGGGGGCGATGGGGGGAGTGGTCACAGAGCCCAGTCTAGGCGGGGCTTGCCGGGGGCGCTTGGAGGCCTCGGACGCTCGTTCCTGAGGGTCTGCTGAGGTACGATAGGCGCTCAAGAACTCCCCTCCGGCGCGACGTTCCCCAGTCGACCGCTCCGTGACGGCGCGAAGGGTGCAGCATGGTTCAGGAACCTCCCGAGAGCGGCGTACAGGCCGTCCGCGTCGAAGACGAGATGCGGAATTCGTACCTCGACTACGCGATGTCGGTCATCGTCTCGCGCGCGCTGCCGGACGCCCGCGACGGGCTGAAGCCGGTGCAGCGCCGCATCCTCTTCGGGATGCAGGAGCTGGGCGTCGGCCCGACCTCCGGCTACAAGAAGGCCGCCCGCATGGTGGGCGATGTGATGGGCAAGTTCCACCCGCACGGCGACGCGTCCATCTACGACGCTCTGGTCCGCATGGCCCAGGACTTCAACATGCGCTACCCGCTGGTCGCGGGGCAGGGCAACTTCGGCTCCATCGACGGCGACCCGCCGGCGGCCATGCGCTACACCGAGGCGCGTCTCGCGGCGATCGCGGGCGAGATGCTCGCGGACATCGACCGGAACACCGTCGACTTCCAGTCCAACTTCGACGACTCGATGGAAGAGCCGATCGTGCTCCCCTCGAGGTTGCCGAACCTCCTGCTGAACGGCTCGACTGGCATCGCCGTCGGCATGGCGACCAACATCCCGCCCCACAACCTGAACGAGCTCTGCGACGCCGTCGCGTTGCTGATCGACCGACCCGAAGCCGACCTCGACGACCTCATGGAGATCGTGAAGGGGCCGGACTTCCCGACGGCGGCGATGATCTTCGACCGCGCCGAGATCCGGAACGCGTACGCCACTGGCCGTGGCCGCGTGACGATGCAGGCGCGCATGGAACTCGAAGAGTCCCG
>CAMDAY010000227.1 GCA_945888895.1 Dehalococcoides mccartyi
GAAATCTTCGTTGCACTCAGGCAGCGTCCGGTCAGAGCATTGACGTCTTCGCATCAATCAGCCTCACGGATCTCGGTGGAACCTTCGCGGTTATAGTCGATGATGGGGAAACAAGTCGTCCTCGCTGACCCGCGACGCCTCATCGTCGATCGCGATTCACATGAGGTTGTGTACAACCCGCGTGCACATGAGGCGTCGATGCTTGCGGATATGCAGGCTTCCATGCTCAACCGCCCCGAGTGGCCCCCGACGGCTGCCTAGCGCGCGCGGATGATCGAGTACGTCGCGCGGCCCACGGCGACCAGCGCACCACTCGCATCACGCACATCGACCGAGGTGAACGCGAGGGCGCGGCTGCTGCGGAGCACCTGGGCGTCCGCGTGGACATCGGTGGTGGCGGCGTTGAGGTACGTGACGTTGAGGTCGAGCGTCGCCTGACCTCGATACGTGTCGTCGCCGTCCTCGATCAGCGTGATGATCGCCGCGCCGGCGGCTGCATCGATGAGCGACGCGATCGCGCCGCCGTGCATGACGTCCGCGCGCCGCGTTCCCAACTCGGGGCGCATGGGCAGCGAGAGCGTGACGCGACCGGGCTCGTGCACGACGTCGATGGCGATGCCAAGCGAGCGCCAGTAGGCGACCGTGCTGTCTCGCACACGCGAGAGGAGGGCGTCGAGGTCGTTCGTCATCGCACCGGAGTTTACGGCGCGGGCGGCACCGGCGGTACTGGCGGAGTCGGCAAGCTTGGCGGGGCAACCGGGGTCGGGGACCACGTCGCACCGGACTGGGGCGGTGGGCTCGGGGGATTCGCGCTCTGGTCGCTCATCGAGCGGGGGAGACCGGACGGAGGCGACGACGATGAGCTCGGCGATGCGGGCGCGATGGGCGGCAGACCTTCCTCCGACACGCGGCCGTTCGCCAGGTCCTGGTCCTCTTCCATCGTTGCCGGCGGAACGGACTCCGCCGCAGTGCGATCCTCCACGGTCGCGCTGACCGACGCGGCGTTCTTGTCGCTTGCGTCGTTCGAGGAGGCCGGGGCGCGGCGGGCAATCTCGGTGATCTCCTCGGCTGCCTCGCGCGTCTTCTCTGCAAGCACGCGGGCGGCCTCGACCAGGCGGTCGCTCACCTCGCGGACGTCGTTGCCGAGGCGCGCCGGGCCGTTCGACGCGGCGCGGGGCGGGGCCGAGGGATCCTCGACCGGCATCACGATCCACGCAGTTCGGCCATGGGATGTTCCTTGTGCGCCCCGGATGAGGGGCCTCGATTAAGTCGGCGATGTACTCCCATCGTACGCACCGGATTGCCCGGAGATGGCGTCATCTCCGGGCAATCCGTTCGACTTTCGTTACGTTCGCGCGGTTCTCGCTACCCGGCGGCGGACGAAGCCGCCGGCACGGGGATCGAGCCGCCGAGCGCGGCGGGCAGCAGCGCACCCTCGAGGCGCGCGGATGCACCGCGCAAGCCGCCGCACCGCCGCGCCTCAACGAGTCGCTGCCGATCACGCAGACGTACTGGAAGGGATCGCAGTCGACCGACTTCGACGAGTGGCGGCCACCTCGACCGAGCGTGCTCACCGCCGAGCAGATCGAGCGTGGGCGCTTCGAGTGGGAGCGCTTCTCGCGCGACATGGCGGCGTTCATGCGCGACTTCGAGCTTGTCCTCGCGCCCGTCGCGCCGAGGCCCGCGCCGCGCCACGACATGTGGACGATGGAGGAATACCTGTACACGCTGCCGTACAGCCTCACGGGCCAGCCGGTCGTGGTGCTCCCGTTCGGCGTGGAGGACGGACTGCCGACGGCGTGCAGGTGATCGCGCGCAAATGGTGTGACCACATCGCGATCGCGGCGGCGATGGCGCTGGAGTCCTCGACGGGGCGGGAATGGGGCGGCGCGATCGCGGGGTAGCCCCGCCGCCCGCTACGCCAGCGGGAGCGAGAGACGCACCGTGGCACCCCCGGTGGCGGCGTTGTCGATCCAGGCGTCGCCGCCCTGCTCCCGGACGAGCCGACGCACCGTCGCGAGGCCGAGGCCGTGGCCCGGCGCGACCGAGGCCCCGTTGTCCGCGCGCGTCGAGGTGGCGAACACCCGCTCGCAGTCCTCGGGCGGGATGCCGATGCCACGGTCACTCACCGCGATCTCCGCGTGACCATCGCGCACCGCTCCGGTGATCGCGATCACCGGCGTCTCGCCTGGGCAGGCGTACTTGACGGCGTTCTGCACGAGGTTCTCGAACACGCGGAAGAGCTGTTGCGCGTTCCCGCGCACGGCGGGCAGGGGCGTCACGGTGACGTCGGCGCCGCTGGCGGCGATCTCGGCGTGCAGCGCGTCGGTGACATCGCAGATGAGCGCGCGCAGATCGACGGTCGCGACGTGGAGGGGGCGCGCGGCGGCGGCCTCGACGTGCTGGAGCAGCGCCGACTCGACCAGCGTGCGCGCACGGTGCGACGCCTCGGCGGCCCGCTGCGCGGCGACACGGGTGTCGTCGCTCACAAGCCCCAGCGCGCCCTCGGCGATCAGGTCGAGGTAGGACGTGACGGTGTTCAGCGGGCCCTTGAGGTCGTGGGCGATACTCGCCATCTCCTGCTGGGCGGAGTCATGATCCGAGCGGAGTTCGGAGACCTCGTGCGCCAGTGCGGACGAGCGGGCATTCGTAACCGCGGCAAATGCTAGCGGCGCGCCGACCGCGGCGAAGAGCAGCACGGTGTGCCAGGGGCCGGATGGCACGCTGCCGAGGAGCAGCGCAACGCTGATCGCGACGACACCGAGCGTCGGAACCGCAAGGATGCGCGGCCGCAGCGCGGCGGGTGGCCGTACCCTCGAGGCGCGCGATTGGATGCTGCTCTGCATCTCGACTCCCAGGCTCTGCGAACACTGTGTCGCCACGCGCGGGGTCTCACTATCGGGATTCACCCTGACATGCGGCGCTCGATGCGGCGCCACACCCACGTCGTCCGGCATACTCGAAGCACGATGAGCGATGCACTCAACACACCCGACCTCGTCTTGCGCGCGCATGGCGCTCGAGGTGCCCAAACGGATGCTGGCACACATCGACCGGGTGGTCGCGCTCGCGGACGGACTGGCGCGGCGGCACGGCCTCGACGTGGAGCGCGCGCGGCTGGCGGCGCAGGGGCACGACCTCGTGCGGGCCGTCGATCCGGCGGAGTTGCTGCGCCGCGCCGAG
>CAMDAY010000228.1 GCA_945888895.1 Dehalococcoides mccartyi
ACATGGCTTCCCGCTGTTCTCCGATGCCTCGCAGGCGCTTGGCTCGCTGTCGCCGGCGCTGCACATGGGACTACTGACGTTCGCCGAGCGGCTCTCGCTCGGTAGTCCGACCGCGGCGATGGAGTACCTGAAGTCCGCGCCGTTCGTCAGCAGCCGCCTGAACGAGACGCAGATGGCGCGATGGGCCGAGGCCGGCGCGAACATCCTCAACGAGGAGCACAACCCGGAGGGTGCGGACGCGTACTTCCGCCTGGAGTCCGCGCGCGCGGAGGACATGCTCGCCTCGCTATCCGCGCGTGTCGAGCTGGCGAACGTCCACCAGCTGCTGCGCATGTACGCGCAGGCCCTCGCCGGCACCGCCGTCGCCGTGCAGTCCGCGGAGGCCCTCGTCGACCGCAACATCGGCTGGGTCACGGAGTCCGGCGCGACGACCGAGGGCGACGCGATCTACCTGCCGCCCTTCGTCGCGACGTTCGAGGATCAAGAGGCGAACTTCCAGGTCTACAAGGTGTTCACGACGCACCAGACCGGGCGCATGGAGTTCGGCTCGTTCGTGTACGAGTTCGGCCGCGATGGTATCCACGCCCCCAACACCGCCGAGGGCCGCGAGGTCCGCGCCGAGGCTGCTCGTGTCGCACGCGCCGCTGAAGCGGGCGTCGAGATGAAGGAAGCGATCGCGCCGGCCACGGCGATGCAGCGCTATTTCAACATGTTCGATGACCGCTCCCTGATCCTCGGGCTCTTTACCATCGCCGAGGACACGCGCATCGATGCGCGCACCGGCATCGAGTACGGCGGCATCCGCCGCGCGCTGCGCGAGCTCCAGGAGCACGAGGCGCACCACCGCCCGCCGATCGAGCTGATGGGCATGCGCCAGGCGTACATGGAGAACCTGCTGCGCTCCTCGCTCGGCGTACCGGACACGATGCGCTGGCCCGTCTCGCTCAACGAGTACCTCCGCCGCGGGATCGCGGCGCTGAAGGTGGTGGAGCTGCCGGATGCCAGCGTGCAGGACTCCGCCGAGGTGGCCGCGGCGATCTACGACATCGCGCTGGCGATCCCGAACGTGCCGGAGGGCTTCGCGGACGGCAAGTTCGAGCCCGTCGGTGAAGACATGATGTCGATCGCTCCAGGCATGCCCGGCGAGAGCGAGGGCAACTCGTCGTCCAACATGCCGGGCGGCGAGGAGATGGAGTTCGAGAACCCGCCGCAGCCGGAGTTCCGTGGCGACTTCAAGCCGGAGCTCGTGCAGCTGATGTCGAAACTCAAGGCGCAGAAGGACGGCGACGACGGGCCGAACGCCCCGCTGACGAAGGAACAGCTCATGGAGCTGCTCCAGAACTCCGCCGAGATCGAGATCGGCGACTGGTCAGAGGGCGACCTGGACGCCAGCCTGGGCGCGTTCCTCGACAACATCGAGCAGGAGGCGCAGAAGCCGACCGGCGACCAGCAGCCGAGCGACCAGACCGAGGGCGGCGATACGCCCGACGGCGGCAAGGGCGACGGCGGCGAGAGCGACCTGAAGCCCGAGATCGACTGGTTCTACTACGACGAGTGGGACTTCCGCGCCTCCGACTACCGCCCGAGGTGGACGCGCGTCGGCGAGCGCTTCTCCGACGAGGGCGACGGCGAGTTCTACCAGGAGACGCTCCGCAAGTACCACGGACTGGTCATGGAGACGCGCCGGCAGTTCGAGATGATGCGCCCCGAGTCGTTCAAGAAGATCAAACGGCTCGAGGACGGCGAGGAACTCGACCTTGACCTCGCGATCGAGTTCCACGTCGACAAGAAGGCCGGCGTCGGCCCGCAGGCGCGCATCTACAGCCGACGTAACAAGGTGGAGCGTGACGTCGCCGTCGCGTTCCTCCTCGACATGTCCGCGTCCACCGACGAGGAGATCGAGAAGCAGCGCCAGAAGTACGACCCGAACGACCAGGATGACTTCGACGGCGACCCGCGCAAGTACTTCCAGTGGCTCGCCGCGCGCCGCGCGAAGAACGCCATCGAGCCGCCCAAGCGCATCATCGACCTCGAGAAGGAGTCGACGGTGCTGATCGTCGAGGCGCTCGAGGCCATCGGCGACTCGTACGGGATCTTCGGGTTCTCGGGGTACGGCCGCGACAACGTGGAGTTCCACGTCATCAAGAACCTGGACGAGCAGATGTCGGAGCGCATCCATCGGCGCATCGACAAGATCGAGCCGATCCGATCGACGCGCATGGGCCCGGCGATCCGGCACACGATCCACAAGCTCGATGAGTTCGACGCGAAGGTGAAGATCCTGATCCTCGTGTCGGACGGGCGCCCGCAGGACCACGGCTACGGCCGTGACCGCACGGAGAAGGAATACGCCGTCCACGACACGAAGCAGGCGCTCCTCGAAGCGAAGCGGAAGGGCATCACGCCGTTCCTCATCACCGTCGACAAGGAAGGCCACGACTACCTCAAGCAGATGTGCGACGACATCGGCTACGAGGTCGTCGATGATCTCGAGACGCTGCCGCGTCGCCTCCCGACGCTCTACCGCCACCTCGCCTCGGAGTAGCGGGCTTCGGAGTAGTCGAGGTAACTCGACGCGCCGCTCGCAGACAAGAAGAAGCCCCGCATCGCGGGGCTTCTTCTTCTGTTCGGTTCAATGAACAGCGCTATTGCGCATGTCGATCTCTTCGATCGAATGCCAGCCGTGTGCGGCTGGAAGGACAGTTGTCGGCCTAGAAGCGCCGACTGCGTACTCGGTCCAAGGGCGGATCCCTCCGGTGGTTACCTCGTAGCTCGCTTGCACTGTCGGAAGCGCTCGGGTGTCTGCATTCCGGCTGGCCCTCCTTCGTTGCTCTGCACTGTCGATGAACTGATGGTAGGCACGTCGCAACAGGCGATGCGTGCTTGTGAACACAGGCGCGAAAGATTCGATGAGATCCGTGGTTACCGTGCGATGCGGGTGCGGGTGCGGATGACGTCGTGCTCGTCGCGGCTCTGCGTCGCGTCGCCGCGCTCCACGAGCACATCGAGGTGGCCGATCACCTCGGTCAGCGCCTGTCCGATGCGCGCGGCTGGCAGGCGCGGGAACAGCCCGCGCACCACGTCGTACGCCGTCGCGCCGTCAGCCCCCGCGCGTTCGAGGTGCGCGAGTGTCCGCTGGGACCGGCGCGCGTGGTGCTCCTCGAACTGCGCGAACAGCC
>CAMDAY010000229.1 GCA_945888895.1 Dehalococcoides mccartyi
GGGGCAGGGCCCGCGTCACCTCGTACGCGCGCGAACTAGCGCGAAACGCCGTGCTCCCGCACTGTGGATCGGAGCGCGCTGCGCTCATGTGGCGTCAGCCGTGGCCATTCCCTATCATGGCGCGACTTCGAGGGGGAGCCTTACATGAACACAGCCGAGTTCCTGACCATCAGCGCAGCCATCGTCCCGGATCGCGTCGCGATCGCCGGGCCCGACGAGCGAATCACCTACGGTGAGCTCCAGTCCCGGGCCAACCGCCTCGCGCAGGCGTTCCAGGAGATGGGGATAGGGCGCGGGCAGGCCATCGGCATCATGGCCGTCAACTGCGTCGAGTTCGCCGAGATCTACTACGCGTCCGCCTCGGTCGGCGCGACGCTGGTGCCGCTCAACTTCCGGGCCAAGCCGGAAGAGCTCACGTACATGATCGACTCGACGGACGTGACGGCGCTATTCATCTCGGAGCGCTACTTCTCCATCTACGAGGGCATCCAGTCCTCCACCCCCTCCGTGAAGCACGTCATCACGATGGACTTCGAGAACGCCGGCCTCCCGTCCCTGAAGAGCCTCCGTGAGTCACACGAGGACATCCCCGTGTGGTGCGAGACGGACGACAAGGACGCCACGCTCATCATCTTCACCTCCGGCACCACCGCGCTGCCGAAGGGCGTCGTGCTGTCGTACCAGGCGCTCACCTCCCTCGTGGTGAACACGCAGGCCCCGGCAGACCCGAGTGTCGACCAGCAGGTCGTGCTCGTCAGTGTGCCGTTCTTCCACATCGCCGGCGCGACCACGCTGATGAGCGCCGTGTTCTCCGGCCGCCGCCTCGTCGTGCTGCCGCAGTTCGAGCCGCAGGCGTGGCTCTCCGCCGTTCAGCAGGAGGGCGTCACGCACTCCTTCGTCGTCCCGACCATGCTCAAGCGCATCATCGAGGTCGATGACTTCGACAAGTATAACCTGAGCACCCTCCAGCTCATCACCTACGGTGCCGCGCCGATGCCCTTCGAGGTCGTTCGCCGCGCCGTGGACGTCTTCGCCCCCTTGCGTGCGAACGTCGGCCTGATGAATTCGTACGGTCAGACCGAGGCGACCGGCTCCATGACCACGCTGGGCCCGGACGACCACCGCCTCGACGGCAACCCCGAGGAGAACGACATGAAGGTGTCGCGCCTCCGATCCGTTGGCCGTCCGATGACCGACATCGATGTCGCGATTCTCCTGCCGGACGGTCGTGTGGCCGCGACGAACGAGGAAGGCGAGATCTGCATCCGCGGCGACCGCGTCATGCGCGGCTACAACAAGCGCGACGACGACACCGAGTCGGCGCTGAAGGACGGCTGGCTGCACACCGGCGACGTCGGCAAGATCGATGACGGCGGGTACCTGTTCATCACGGGGCGCATCAAGGACATGGTCATTCGTGGCGGCGAGAACATCGCCCCCGCCGAGATCGAGCAGGTGCTCGAGGACCACCCCGGCGTCGCCGAGGCCGCGATCATCGGCGTCCCGGATAACGAGTGGGGCGAGGTCTGCAAGGCGATCATGGTGCCGGTCAGCGGATCGGCCCTGCCGTCCGAGCAGGAACTCACCGACTACGTGAAGAGCCGCCTCGCCTCGTACAAGGCCCCGGCCCTCTACGAGTGGGTCGAGGAGCTGCCCCGCAACCCGATGGGCAAAATCCTGAAGACGGAGCTACGCGAGAAGTACGGGGCAGTCCCCGCCTAGGTCACTGCCACCAGCACCGGGGGCCTCGTCCGAACGGTCGAGGCGACAGATAGGACGATTGATGCCGGACACCACCACACTGCCTCCCACCCCGAAGCAGGGGAGAGTGGGGGCATGGTGGGGCCCCGCCGTCGGGCTGTCGGGCCTCGGCTTCTACGCCGCAACCACCGTGCCCGAGGGCGCGGCGGGTCGCCAGATCTTCTTCAACGTCGCTCAGCCGTGGGTGGTCTACGTCTTCCTCGCGGCGCTGATCGGACTGATGGTCTACGGCTTCGTCCACCACGCCCGGCTCTGGGGCCTGGGCAAGCCGACGCCGGGCATCCTCTCGGAGATCCCGCACCGCTTCCGCAACGCGATGAGACTCGGCCTCGCGCAGGAGAAGGTCCGGCGTGACCGCTACGCCGGGATTATGCACTGGTGCATCTTCTCCTCGATCGTTGTGCTCACGTTCGTCACCGCCCAGGTGGCGATCGAGGGCGACACGCCGATCAAGTTCCTCCACGGCACCTACTACCTGATCTTCTCGTTCTACGGCGACCTCTTCGGCCTGATCGGCCTTATCGGCGTGGCGATGGCGATCAACCGCCGCTACTTCCAGGACTTCCACCGCATCCGGTGGGACGAGAAGATCGAGGACTCCCTGATCATCGTGGGGCTCGGCCTCGTGCTGATCTCCGGGTTCGTCGTGGAGGCCGCGCGCATCCTCGTCACAGAGCTGACGCAGCACCCGGACTGGGCGCCGTGGTCGTTCGTCGCCTTCGTGATGGCGAAGGGGCTCGCCGGGTTCAACATGGCGGAGCCGACGGTGCTGTCCGTCCACATCTGGTCCTGGTGGTTCCACATCGCATCCGCGTTCGCGTGGCTCGCGCTCATCGTCTTCACGCGCCTCGACCACATCTTCTTTGCGCCGATCAACGCGTTCTTCCTGCGCACCGATTCGCCCGGTCGCCTCACGAAGATCGAGGACATCGAGCAGCAGGAGATCTTCGGCGTCGGGTACGTGCAGGACTTCACGTGGAAGCAGCTCTTTGAGCTGGACGCGTGTGTCCGCTGCGGCCGTTGCACGGAGGTGTGCCCGGCGAACATCGCCGGCCAGCCGCTCTCGCCGATGCACCTCATCCAGGACCTGAAGATGCACCTGGCGGACGTCGGCCCCGACCTGCAGACCCACCGCCACCAGTTCGGCGACGCGGGCCGCGAGGTCGCCGGGATGGCGATGGTCGGCGACGTGATCAAGGACGAGACGCTCTGGGCCTGCCGCACCTGCGGCGCCTGCATGCAGGAATGCCCTGTGATGATCGAGCACGTCCCGACGATCGTGGACATGCGTCGCTTCCTCGTCATGAACGAGGCACGTATCCCCGCCACCGCGCAGGCCGCGCTCGAGAACCTCGAGGTGCGCGGGCACCCTTGGCGCGGCACCTCGCTGGAGCGCACGACGTGGA
>CAMDAY010000230.1 GCA_945888895.1 Dehalococcoides mccartyi
GAACCACATCGGAACGAGGTGGGGTGTGCCATCGCGGTTGATGCTGGCGACCTGCAGGACGCGGGCCTCGTTCAGCAGTTCGGCCTGTTCGACCTCGGTGAGCACGAGACGGGCGCGGGGGTTCGGCATGGTTCGAGACTCCTCGGCTAGCGCACGAACAGCACGGCTGCGACGACCACGGCGTACGCGATCACACCCATGCGCAACCGCGGCGCGGCGATCTTCCGTGCGACCCCAACGCCGAGGTAGCCGCCGGCCAGCGCGGCCACGGCCATGACGGCGGCGGGCAACCACTCGACCGGCCCCCAGATGGCGAAGTAGACGACGGCCGCGGCGTTCATGATCGCGGACAGCAGGCCCTTCAGCGCGTTCGAACGGTGCAAGTCGTCCGGCAGCAGGATGCCGAGGACGGCGAGCGTGAGGATGCCGAGGCCCGCACCGAAGTACGCGCCGTAGATCGCGAGCACGAAGGTGGCAGCGATCAACTCGAGTGGTGTCTTGCCCTCGACGCCCTCCGGGCGGTGGCTCGCGACCCAGGCGGAGAGCCGTGGCTGGCCGGCCATGAGACCGGCGGCGAAGAGGATGAGGAAGGGGACGATGCGGTCGAACGACGCCTCGGACGTCGTCAGGAGGATCGCGGAGCCGACGAGCGCGCCGAGGACGCTCGGCACGGTGAGGATGAGGATGCGTCGGCGCTGGTCGCTCAGTTGCGCCGCGTAGCCGATCGAGCCGCCGACGTACCCCGGCCACAGCGCGACGGTGTTCGTCACATTCGCGACTTTCGAGGTGTAACCCGCCGCGACCAGTGCAGGGAACGACACGAGTGAGCCGCCACCGGCGACGGCGTTGATCGCACCGGCAGCGAACGCCGCCAGCGCGAGGATCGGGTATTCGAAGACGCCCATCCATCCTCCGGAAGCGCCACTCTAGCAGCGGGTGCGGTTGTGAGGCCTCGGCCGTGGTGATAGAACGGGGCGCGCGAGCGGAGGCGACGATGCGGTACGACGACCTCGATGACCTGATCGTGGAGGTGGCGGACGGGATCGCGCATTGGCGGATCAACCGTCCCGACCTACTGAACGCGATGCGCACGCGGACGTTCTGGCAGATCGTCGAACTCGGGAAGCGCCTCCAAGTGGACGACGACGTGCGCGTCGTGGTCGCCTCGCACGAAGGCCGCGGCTTCTCCGCCGGCGCCGACCTCGTCAGCAGCAACCCCGCCGACCCGGATGCCGCGCCAGAGGCGACACCGACTGACTCGATGGGCATCAGCGCGATCGGCCTCGCGATGCAGCGGATTGACAAGCCGACGATCGCCGCGATCAACGGCGTCTGCGCTGGCGCGGGGTACGCCCTGGCCCTCTCGTTCGACCTCCGTTACCTCGGGCCGGACGCGCGGTTCGTCACCGTCTTTGGCCGGCGCGCGCTGTCGCCCGACTGCGGCATCACCTACTGGCTGCCTCGGCTGGTGGGACACGCGAAGGCGCTCGAACTCCTATACACCTCGCGCGACGTACTGGCGCCGGAGGCGGCCAACCTCGGCCTCGGCAACGAGCTGGTGCCGGACGCGCTCGCACGGGCGATGGAGGTCGCACGCGGACTCGTCGAGGGTGCACCGCTCTCGATGATGTGGCAGAAGCGTGAAGTGCGGAACTCGTGGGTGAGCGACCTGCAGCGCCAGATCGAGTTCGAGTGGGCCGCGCAGGCCTCGCTGCGCGGGAGTGCTGACGTGGCTGAGGGTCGCGCCTCCTTCCTGGAGAATCGAAAACCGAAGTTCGTCGGGCGCTAGCGCCCGAAGGGAGTCAGCCATGAGTAGCATCGCAGCCGTCGACGAGGCCACCGGGCGTAAGTTCTACCTCGACGACCCGGACGACCTGCGGCAGGGTGAGCCGGTGACGTTCCTCCTCAATCTGCACGGCGGAGGCTCCGTCGGGCAGTGGCAGCACGCCTACTTCCCGGCGCACGACTTCAAGGAGCAGCATCGCCTCGTCATCGCGACCCCGTCGGCGGCAACGAAGGAGCCCGCTCGCCGTTGGGTCGCTGAGGCGGACGACGAGCACCTGAAGAGCATCGTGAACTACGTGTTCGAGAAGTACGGCGTCGAGAACATCCGCTCGTTCTGGCTGATCGGACACTCACAGGGCGGGCAGGCCTCGGCGCGTCTGTTGCAGGATGCGTTCTTCCGTGACCGCGTGGACGGCTGGCTGAGCCTCTCCGGCGGGCGCCTCGGAGGTCACGAGCGGCCGGACGCGTTCTTTCTCCCTACACGCGGGTATGTGCCCGCGCCCTCGGAGCGTCCCGGGCCGCCGCCGATCCCGGACACGGACATGTCGTTCATCTTCGCGATTGGTGAGCACGAGATCGTGACGCTGCCCGAGGCGTCACCATGGGCGGAGAAATACGGCGCTGGTCCCAAGCGACGTCTCGCCGATGTCGTGGACACCGAGGCCGGCCAGATCTACGACCGGATGCGCGAAGGCAAGTCCAACGCCTCGTGGGGCCTCGAAGCCCGTCCGGGGACGGCGCAGGTCTACGTCTACCCCAACGCGCGCGATGGCCGTGTGATCGCGGACGTGCTGCGCCTGGACAAGGGCCACACCGAGGGGCTCGAGCCGAACATCGTGCGCACACTCATCGAGATGCTGGTGTCCGCGCCGGGCGGCAAGGCAAAGACGTTATTTGCGAAGGTCTAGCCGCCCGCCAGCTCCTCGAGCACCACACGACGCACGAGCTTCCCGTTGCGGGTACGGGGCAGCGGCTCGGTGCGCAGCACGAACTCGTGTGGGCGCTTGTACTCGGCCAGGTGCTGCGCGGCGTGTGCCTCGAGTGTCGCGACATCGAGGACCATCCCGGCCTGCGGCACGACACACGCTGTCACGATCGTCTTCTGCTCGTCGATCCGGCGGCCCACGACGGCAACTTCGAGGACGCCGGGGCACGCTTCGAGGGCGGCCTCGATCTCGTTCGGGGAGAGGCGGTAGCCGAAGGACTTGATGGTGTCGTCCGCGCGCCCGTGGAACCAGACGTAACCGTCGGTATCGAGGGCGGCGAGGTCGCCGCCAGTGAACCACTCGCCACGGAAGACCACGGCC
>CAMDAY010000231.1 GCA_945888895.1 Dehalococcoides mccartyi
CAGTGGGACGAGATGACCCGCATGATCACGGACGACATGCTGGAGGAGTTCTGCGTCATCGGCACCTGGGACCAGCTCCCCGCGCAGATGCGCGAGAAGTTCGCCGGCATCAACACCCAGGTCACGCTCCCCATCGATCCTCGCACCCCCGACGAAGAAGCCCAGTTCCGCGAGATCATCGCCGAGGTCAAGCAGATCCCCTCGGTCGGCGAGGTGTAACCGCTAGCCCTCGCTGACGCTCGCGGGGTACCGGCGCAACACGCGCGTCACGCCCCAGATGATCAACGCGAATAGGAGCCACACGCCCGGCAACACCGGCGCGGCTACCACGCTGACGTAGAGCGACCAGAACAGGAAGACCGCAGTCGGCAGCGTCGCCACTATGGCGACGAGGATCTTCCACCCAACCCAGACCCGTAGCCGCGACACCCACCACACGATCATCGGTGGCAGTGCAGCGAGCAGATGGAACGCGAGCGCCACAAGCGCGATGTACGACCAGTACTGAATAGGCGACGACGCCAACACGACCCTACTCCCCCGCCTTCAACCGCTTCGCCGCCTCGCGCCCGATGCGCTGCCAGCGGCGAGGTCTAGCGGCGGATCAGATCGGTGCGCAGCGACTCGCACTCCTCGACAAGCACGCCCGTCACCACGACGAGACTCGCGGCGGTCAACTCGACCATCCGCTCGGCCGAGTAGTCGCCTAGCTCCGGCCGGACGAACGCCGCGTGGCGCGCCCCGAGTACGAGCTCTCCAATGCCCGTCGCGCACACCGCCCACAGACACATCGGACACGGCTCCGTGGTCGTATAGAGCGTGGCACCTTCGAACAGGGTCGCACCGGAGCGCCGCGCGGCATCACGGATCGCGACGATCTCGGCGTGGGCCGTGGGATCCCCCATCGCGGCGACCATGTTCCGTCCGGTTCCGATCACACCCCCGTTCCGGACGATGACGGAGCCGACCGCGAGGTTACCCGCAATGGCAGCGGCGCGCGCCTCGTCGATGGCGAGCGACATGAATCGCTGATGATGATCGTTGCTCATCGGACGCAGCCCCTCTCGCGCGACCCTACTCCCCCGCCTTCAACCGCTTGCTCGCCTCGCGCCCAATGCCCTGCCAGCGGCGCGTGGCGTCGAGGTGGATCGAGTCGACGCGGCGCGTGTCGCGGGCCATGCGCTCGAAGAGGCGCGCGAGGCCCTCGACGTCGCCGAGGTGCACCGTCTCCGCGGCCACGCGGCCTCGAGGCCCCGCGTTGTGGTAGTTGCCCAGCGCCATGCACGCCGCGCCGGTCTCGTAGCCCATCAGGTCGTACGCGGTCGCCTCGGTCGTGCCGCCGTCCATGAGCTTGCGCTGGTAGTGGAACGTCGGGTCCTCGGCGGCAAGCTCGCGAGCGACCTGCGTCATCCACATCGTCACGCGCGGCGAGAAGATGTGCTGCACGTCGCCGACGCGGATGATCGGCCCGCCGCCCTGCACCGCGCGTCCCCCGGCCATCGAGGAGCACTCGACCGCCACGACCAGCGCGCCCTCGGGCAGCGCGTGCGCACGCGCGACGGCGGCAGCGCCGACCAGCCCGACCTCCTCGGCGCGTGTGAACAGGCCGAGGACGTGCCCCGGCGCACCGCACGCCACCATCCGGTCGAGCGCCGCGAGGATCGACACCGCCCCGGCGAGGTCATCGCACTGCCGCGCATGCACGATCTGCCCGCGAATGCGACAGACATCGACGTCCCACAGCGCGTAGTCGCCCACTTCGGCGCTGCTCCCCGTATCGAGGGTGGCGGTCGCTCCGACGAGGCGACCGGCGTACGGCGCCTTCGAGGCGTCGACCGCGGTGAGCGTCGCCGTGCCGCGCGCCTCGCCGTCCGTGCCGTAGATGCGCACCCGTTCGCCCTTCCCGTACGTCGCGCCGATGCCGCCGCGGAACGCGAGGGTGATGCGCTTGCCTCGGACGGCCCGCACGACGAACCCCGGATGATCCATGTGCGCGCCGAGGATGAGCGGGCGACGCCCGCTGCCCTTGCGGTACTCGATCAGCACGTTGCCGCCTGCGACCTCGCGGAACGCCAGTCCGCGCTCTTCGGCGAAGGTGCGCAGCGCCGCGACCACGTGCTCCTCGCGGAACGACGCCGTCGGTATCGACACGATCTGACGCATGAGGTCGGCGATCGGGACGGGGGTGCGGGCAGCCGTGCTGGCAGGGGCAGTTCGAGGCACATCGATCTCCTTCGCAGTGACGCCATCGTAGCGGGGGAACTCGGAAACCCTCACCCCAACCCTCTCCCATAAATGGGCGAGGGGGCCAGAACCGACGCTCAGAACCCTCGCTCATTTATGGGAGAGGGCAGGGTGAGGGCCGTCTGCTTCCGCCTCCCCATTCGCCGCCGCCCTGTCCGCCCACGTACCATCGAGGCATGACCTCCCTCGACGCCCCATCCCCGAACGTCACGCCTCCGTCCACCATCGTCTGGCCCACGCCGTCGCGACCTGACCCTGCTCCCATGCGCTCCACTGGGAAGCGCGTGCGCGAGGCGAACCGCCCGCTGCCGCCGATCGAATTGGAGCTCACCGGGTTCGCCTCGGGCGGGCGCGCGGTCGGGCACGCCGAGGACGGGCGCGTCGTGTTCGTGGAGTACGGCATCCCCGGCGAGCGCGTCGTCGCCGAGATCACGGACGAGCACCCCGGCTACATCGAGGCGACCGCCGTGCAGGTGCTGCGCGCCTCCGAGCACCGCGTGCAGGCGCCGTGCCAGTACTTCGGCAAGTGCGGCGGCTGCCAGGTGCAGCACATCGACTACGCCGAGCAGCTGCGCCTGAAGGCGGGCGTGGTGCGCGACCAGCTGGAGCGCATCGGCAAGTTCTCCGGCGAGGACGCGCGTGACCTCGTGCAGCCGATGCTCGGCATGGACGACCCGTGGGGCTACCGCAACCACGTGCGGTTCACGGTGCGCCGCGATGGCGAGATCGGTTTCATGCAGCGCGGTACGCATCGCTTCATGCGCATCGACGAGTGCCTGATCGCGTCGCCGAAGGTGAACGCGATCCTCGACGCCACGCAGGACCGCACGATGCAGGCGCGC
>CAMDAY010000232.1 GCA_945888895.1 Dehalococcoides mccartyi
ACCGCACGGATGTCGACGCTCGGCGCGTGGGAGATCCAGCAGGCGAAGTGCCTGGAGCGGATCGCGGCGCTCACGGGCGACACCGACGTCGAGCACGCCCGTGTGCTGCTCGCCCCACTCCCGGACTCGTGACCGAGGGTGAGCGCGCCCCTACGCCTCGGATGGGAGATGCCACGCCGCGGGCGGCGGGCCGTCGCCCCACCACTCCACCTCGGGACGGAGTCGCACACCGCTCGTGTCGAGGACGCGGCGCTGCACCTCGGCCATGACGGCGGCGATGTCGGCGGCGGTGCCCTGCCCGTCGTGGACGATGAAGTTCGCGTGCAGCGTGCTGACGTTCGCGTGCCCGACCGTGAGGCCCTTGCACCCTGCGGCGTCGATGAGCCGACCGGCGCTGTCGCCCGGCGGGTTGCGGAAGATCGACCCGGCGTTGGGCTCGGCGGTTGGCTGCGTGCGCTGGCGCGCCTCAAGCAGGCGGCGCATCTCCGCGTCGATCTCGGCGCGCGGGCGCGGCACCAGCGACAGCGTCGCGCCGAGCACGAGGTCCTCGGAATGGTGCAGCGAGGTGTTGCGGTACTCGAACGTGATTGCCTCCGCCGGCAGCGTCACGTGTCCGCTGGTCTCCCGAGAGCTGGCCCGCCAGACCTTGACGCTGCGCACGAGGTCGCCGATGCAGCGCCCGTCTCCGATGCCCGCGTTCGTCTGGAGCGCGCCGCCCACGCTGCCCGGGATACCGATGGCGAATTCGAGCCCGCCGAGGTCACGCTCGGCCGCCGCGCGCGCGAGCGCCGGCAGCATCACCGCAGCGCCTGCCGTCACCTCGACGCCATCGAACGCGATCTGCCCGCAGGCGCGACGCAGCGAGATGACCACGTCGCGCACACCCTCGTCCGAGACGCATACGTTCGACCCGCCGCCAAGGATGCGCAGCCGCAGCGCGTGCTCCCGCGCCCACGTCGCGATGCGCTCGAACTGCGCGAGGTCCTCGGGCGTGCCGAAGTACGCTGCCGGCCCGCCGATGCGCATGTACGTGTGGCGCGACAGCGGCACCTCGCGCTCGAGGCCGAGGCCGAGGTCGGCGGGTGGCTCGGGGAGTGTCGTGGTCACGTTCCTATATTAGCCGCGGCGCGTCGACGGTCTGAGGGTGGCTGAGGCGCCTCGCGACCTCCGGAGCGCGGGGCGGGTATTCCCGCCATGAGCACGCATTAGAGACCTGGGCGCTGGATGTGGAAGTCGGTCGTCTGCTGGAACGCGTGACCGATGCGCAGCGCGAGCGCGTCGCGCCACTTCGCCGTCGAGATCATCAGCCCGACTGGCAGGCCTGCGCCGTCCAGGCCGCACGGGACGCTCAGCGACGGCTGGTGCGTGTGGTTGAAGATGCGCGTCGTCAAGAACTTGTCGACGGGAGAACGCTCGTCCTCGGGGCTGTCACCGATTAGCTCGGCGGTGTCGAGGGCGGTTGGCAACAGGATGGCGTCCACCTCGCCACCGGGGCCCATGGCGGCCTCGAAGCGCTGTTCGATCACCTTGCGGAACTCGAGCGCGCGGAAGTAGTCGTGCACGTTCGCGTCGAGGCCGCGCAGGATGCGACGGCGCACCGGCTCGCCCACGGTCTCGGGGTGCTCGCGCAGGATGGGCTCGTTCACCGTCGCGCCCTCGGTGACGATGATCGGCGCCGTCGGTGAACTCCAGTCATCGAAGGCGGCCATCGGCTCGACCTCGACGATCGTGGCACCGAGGCCCGCGAGCGTCGCCAGCGCGCGATCGAACGCGGCGCGCGTGCCGTCCGCGCAGCCCGTGAGCATCGAGGGCATGACGCCCAGCCGCAGCCCGCGCACGCCGCCCTCGAGGTCGAGCGTGAAATCCTGCCACTCCGTGGGCACGGAGTCGAGGTCGGTCGGGTCGTAGCCCTGGAGCGCGTTGAGCATGAGCGCGCAGTCCTCGACGATGCGCGCCATCGGGCCGACGTGGTCGAGCGTCGGGGAGAGCGGCAGCACGCCGCCCCGCCCGACCAGGCCGTAGGTGGGCTTGTGGCCGGTGATCCCGCAGAACCCGGCGGGGATGCGCACCGAGCCGCCCGTGTCCGTCCCCAGCGCGCCCAGCGCGGAGCCGGCCGCCAGCGCCGCCCCCGACCCGCCCGAGGATCCCCCCGGCACATGGGCGAGGTTCCACGGGTTGTGCGTCGCGCCGTAGTGGACGTTGTTCGTCGTCCCACCCAGCGCCAGCTCGTGCGTGTTCGTCTTGCCGAGGATCACCGCGCCCGCTGCACGTAGCAGCCGCACGGCGGTGGCGTCATCGGTGGGCACGCGGTCGACGTACGAGCCCGTGCCGCCAGTGGTGATCACGCCGGCCGTGTCGAAGAGGTCCTTCACGGCGATCGGGATGCCATCCAGCGGGCCGAGGCGCTGCCCGCCCGCTGCGCGCAGCGTCGCCGCCTGGGCCTCCGCGAGTGCCGTGTCACGCATCAGGCGCACGTAAGCGTTGAGGCGCGGCTCCGTCTCGTCGATGCGTGCGAACACGGCCTCCACGAGTGCCGTCGGCGTGAGCGAGCCTGCCTCGATGCGGTCGCTCGCCTCGGCGATGCTCAGGTACGCGAGGTCGAGGTCGGTCATGCGGGCTCCTGCGATCGAGATGGCGCGTGGTGATCGAGGCGATTATACCCGGCAGATTGACCACCGTTGGACGCGTGTCTACGCTCCCCAGACTCCGACCACATCCGGTCGCCCCTCACAGACAGGACGAGCGCGCATGATCGACTTCGGGCTCGTGGACGCCCTCGACGCCGAGGCGATCGGCCAGCCGGGCGCACGGCGGTTCCGGCTGCGCGTGCGCGTGGGCGACCAGTACGCCTCGCTCTGGATGGAGAAGGAGTCGGTCGCCGCCCTCGGCCGGTCGTTCTCCGCGCTGCTCGCTGAGCGCTCGAAGTTCCGCGGCCGCCCTCCCGGCGAGGTCGAGGCGGTCGGCAACTTCCCGCAGAACGCGACCGTCGACCTCCAGGTCGCGCGTCTGGGCCTCGACTGGGACGGGGACAACGAGCACATCATCGTCCTCGCGGACGAGGCGGAGGCGGTTGAGA
>CAMDAY010000233.1 GCA_945888895.1 Dehalococcoides mccartyi
CGAAGCACCCTCGATCGGGGACGGGGGGAGCGACGCCCCACGGATTGAGCCTCGATCAGTGCGCGCGCTCCCGTCGCGTTACCGGGAGCAGTGCCCCCGAGAAGCCGCGGCTAGCTCTTCTTCATCATCCGCATCGCGAAGAACCCGAGTGCCGCCGCGACCAGCAGCGTGCCGCCGCCGACCACCGCCGCGGTCGTCGTGGACACGGCCGCCCCGGGCGCGCTCGACACGCCGCCTCCGGTACCGTCGGTGTTCGCCGCCGAGGTCACGGAGGTCGGGATGCCGAGCGGCGGCTGCGTCGCCTGCGATCCGGCGATGCTCGTGGACTTCGGGACGGGCGGGAAGTCGATGGCCTTCAAGCCGACGCTCACCCGCCAGGCGTTGTACAGACCGTCCTGGTCCATGCCGATATTCGTCTGGAGCGCGTCGTCGATCGGCGCCCCGTCCTTCACGGACTTGAAGATCGCGGCGAACTTGTCCTTGCCGTGCTTGTCGATGATGAACTTCACGACGGCCCACGACTGGCCGTAGAAGATGTCCACCTGCGACGGCTGGTTGGAGGGCGCCGCCATGTTGCGGATACGGAGGAGTTGATCCGTCTGGATCGCCCGTTGAAGCGCGGGCCCGTAACCACCGACGCTCTTCTGTGAGTAGACCGCCGTGCCCTCGTCGATCCAGGAGGGCAGCGTGCTCACCTTGCCGTCTCCAGCAACCTTCGTGACGATGTGCCCCGCCTCGTGCCGAGCGACATCCTCGAACCCGCCGAGCGGGTCGTAGATGTGCAGGACATCGGTCGCGACACGCGAACCGCCGGTCACGATCTGCTGGTCAAACGTGGCCGCACGTGGCCGCTGGGCCGGCTTGGCCTCCGCACTGTTGCGGTACACCACCACGCGCACGGGGTACTCGAGCTTCACCTTCAGCAGTTCCTCGTTGTGGACGATCGACTCCAGGGTCGCCCGCATCGCGACCTCGGCGTTCGCGCTGCTCGCGCCGTACCAATAGACGCTGACGCGCCCCTCCTGCTTCGAGAGCCACTGGAAGCGACCGTCGAGGAACGTGATCGTCTCCTCCTTGGACGTGGTCGATGCGCCGTTCTTGTCGGTGACAGTCCACGAGTAGGTGACCTGCGTGCCGGTGGGAATGTACCGGTCGTTGTTGTTCGTCTGGAGCGTGACCGCGGCGTCGACGGCCCGGCCGCCGACGACCTCCGCCTTCAACGTGCCGCCGATGTTCCCGTCCGGGTTGAGGATCTTGTAGTTCACCGTTGCAGAGGCGATATCCGCGTCCGCCGTGAGCCGCGCCTTGAAGGTGATCGAGGCAGGGTCTGGCATCTCCACTGACGGGTTGGTCGCCTCGGGCGCCGCATTCACCGGCGCGGGCTGCACGAGGAGCAACGATAGCGCCCCGACGAGGACGACTGCGCCGATCGCGAGCGCGCGCAGCGCTCGATTCGCTCGGGCTGCTGGATATCGCCGGGCAGACTTGCGGGCGGGAACCTCGGTCATCACGCAACCTCCCCGTCATCGACGCCCACCTGGTTGCGCAGGTAGGCCGTAATGAACTCGTCGATCGAGCCGTCCAGGACGGCCCCGGTGTCGCTGGTCTCCACGCTGGTGCGGAGGTCCTTCACCATCTTGTAGGGATGAAGGACGTAGGAGCGGATCTGGCTCCCCCACCCGGCGTCCACGTGCACCCCTCGGATCTTGGCGCGCTCGATCTCGCGCTTCTCGATCTCCATCTCAAGGAGCCTCGAATGGAGTACGAGCATCGCGCTCTCGCGGTTTCGGTTCTGTGAACGTTCGTTCTGACAGGTCACGATGATCCCCGTCGGGATGTGCATGATCCGGACGGCCGTGTCGTTCTTCTGGACGTTCTGCCCGCCGTGCCCGCTGGCGTGGTAGGTGTCGATTCGCAGGTCGTCCGGGTTGATCTCGATCGAGACGTCGGCCTCCTCGGCCTCCGGCATCACCTCGACCAGCGCGAACGTGGTGTGGCGGGAGTGCGACGAGTCGAAGGGCGAGATCCGCACGAGGCGGTGCGAGCCACGCTCGGATCGGAGCAGCCCGTAGGCGTTCTCCCCCTCGATGCGGACTTCCACGGACTTGATCCCCGCCTCGTCGCCGGGGCTCAGGGAGAGGATGTTCGACTTGAACTTGTGCGACTCCGCCCACCGCAGGTACATGCGCAGGAGCATCTCGCTCCAGTCCTGCGCTTCCGTACCGCCCTCGCGGGCGTGGATGGAGATCAGCGCGTTGCGCTGGTCATACGGCTGGCTGAGCGTCAGCGCGATCTCCAGCGCCTGGTACTCGTCCTCGAGCGCGGAGAGATCCCGCTCAATGTCCTCGGTCAGCCCGGCGCGTTCCGCATCGGTACCCTCCTGGGCAAGCTCAAGCAGCGCCTGTACGTCGGCGGAGTGTGCCTCGAGGTTCTGCCAGGTGGTGAGGAGTCCCTCAAGGCGGGCGACGCCACGCATCACGCGCTGGGCGTCTGCCCGGTCGTTCCAGAGATCAGGGGCCTGGGAGGCCTCGCGGAGGTCGTCTAGTTCGCGTTGCTTTGCGGGGAGGTCAAAGTCGCACCTGCACATCCCGCACGCGCTCGAGTAGTTCGGCGACCCGCTGTTTCCATTCGTCCATGCGCCCATGTTCGCACGGCGAGAGGGAGGATGCGAGGCTAGCCAAGGACGACCTCCGCGATGCGGGCGGCAAGCTGGGCGACCTCGGCGTTCGAGTTATGGCTGCTCATGCCTCGGAGTTGGGGGAAGCCGAACACCGGAACCGAGTGCCCGGGGAACGTGAGCACGCTCTCGAAATGGCGGACCGTCTTGGGCCGAGCGGAACTCGCCGAGGGGTAGCGGTGCTCCGCCCAGGCGACTCCATGCACCGCCTCGAACACATGGACGGCGTCGCTGCCGTTCACCAGCACCACCGCCGGCTGGCGGTGCTCGATCGCACCCAGCGCGGCGCTGGTCGCCATCTGGCACCCGACGTCGGTGCGCACCAGCCGGACAGCATCGGCGGGACGCGGGACGTAGCTCTTC
>CAMDAY010000234.1 GCA_945888895.1 Dehalococcoides mccartyi
AACGCTTGCCACGCGATCCGGCCGTGGTGGACGGGAGGGGTTATTCTAGCTTCGTGAGTGATCTAGACATTGTCCGCACGCCCGAGCTCCGCCGACCGCTGCTGATCGCGGCGTTCACCGGGTGGAACGACGCCGGCGAAGCGGCGAGCGCCGCCGTCCGCTTCATGCACCGCCGCTGGCGGGCCGAAACGATCGCGAACATCGATCCCGAGAACTTCTACGACTTCACGCAGGCGCGCCCGAAGGTGCGCCTCGAACGCGGCGAGCGCGTGATCGACTGGCCGTCCAACGTCATCTCCGCCAAGCGCCTGGACCACCTGGACCGTGACGTGATCCTGCTCGCCGGCACGGAACCGCACCTCGCCTGGCACGCCTACGCCGACGCGATCTTCCAGATCTGCGAGAAGTTCGAGGTCTCCGGCATCCTGACCCTCGGCGCCCTACTCGCCGAGGTGAGCCACTCCCGCCCGGTGCGCCTCAACGGCTCGGCGACCGAGGGCGACCTCGCGCGCGCCCTCGATGTCGACCCGCAGACGCGCTCGACGTACCAGGGCCCGACGGGCATCGTCGGCGTGATCAGCCAGCTCGCCCGCACGAAGGACATCCCCACCGGCTCGCTCTGGGCGAACATGCCGTTTTATGTCCAGCGGACTCCGAACCCCAAGGGCACGCTCGCCATCCTCGAGCGGCTCAACCGCGCCTTCGACTTCGACCTGACACTCCATGACCTCGAAGTCTTCGCCGCCCGCTTCGAGGCACAGGTCGCCTCGGACATCGACGGCAACCCGGAGTTCTCCGCCTACGCTCGCCGCGTCGCCGACCAGTTGGACGAGGATGGCGAAGACGGCGACGTGGACGTCGAGATGGAAGACGACGAGCTGCCCGACGCGGCCGACATGGTGGACGACCTCGAGCGCTTCCTCCGCGAGCAGCGCAACGAGGGCACGTCGAGCTAATCGCGATAGATTCGCCGGTTGCCCCGAACCGGTCCGATGCTATCCTTTCAGAAACGCCCCAGCGTTTTCTTTAACTCGGTCCTGAGAGGCCGGGAAGGAACGCAGATGAACTTCACCTCGCACGGTGTCCCTTCTCACGCGCCCTCGCATCCGCAGCGTGGCTTCCTCACTTCCCCCTCCCGATCCCGTGGGAGGTTTTTTTGTGACCGAGCGCTCCGAGCGGACAGCCACCGTGCCTGACACTCCCATCCTCGACAGTGACGCGCTACATCGGACGCTGCGCCGCCTCGCCCACGAGATCGTCGAGGCGACTCAGGGCGTCGAGGGCCTCGTACTGGTCGGCATCGAGAGCGGCGGCGCCGTGCTCGCGCGGCGACTCGCGGACGAAATCGAGCAGTTCGAGAGCCACCGACCGGCGTGCGGATCCCTCGACATCACGCTGCACCGCGACGACCTGAACCAGCGCGGCTTCGCCGCCGCACCACGCCCGACGCAGCTCCCCGACATCGACGGCAAGGTCGTCGTGCTGGTGGACGACGTGCTCTTCACCGGCCGCTCCGTGCGCGCGGCGATGGACTCCCTGAACGACTACGGGCGACCTCGTGCGGTGCGTCTCGCCGTCCTCGTGGACCGCGGGCACCGCGAACTGCCAATCCGCGCGGACATGGTTGGCAAGAACATCCCGACATCCCGCACGGACGATGTCCGCGTGCTGTTGCAGGAAGTGGACGGCCGCGACTGCGTCCTGGTCGTCCCCGGGGAGGTCGCGATATGACCGCCGAGCTGACCCGTCCCGCCGCGACGACTGCAGCGACCACGCCGGAGTGGAACCACACCCACATCCTCGACCTCGACGACTTCTCCGTCGCTGAGATCGAGACCGTCCTGAATCTCGCCGACCGGATGCGAGAGGTGCTCGACCGGCGCATCGCGCGCGTCCCCGCGCTGCGCGGCTACACGATCGTCAACCTGTTCTTCGAGTCCAGCACGAGGACGCGCGCCTCGTTCGAGCTGGCCGGCAAGGTGCTCGGCGCGGACGTGCTGTCCGTGCAGGCCAGCACCTCCTCCGTCACCAAGGGCGAGTCGCTCATCGACACGGTGCGCACGCTGCGCGCCATGCGCACGGACGCCATCGTGATGCGCCATTCGATGTCCGGCGCCCCGTACCTCGCCGCTGAGCACACCGAGGCGTCGATCATCAACGCCGGCGACGGCTCGCACGCTCACCCGACGCAGGCGCTGCTCGACCTGTACACGATGCGGTCGAGGATCGGCGACCTGCGCGGCAAGCGTGTGGTGATGGTCGGCGACATCTCGCACTCCCGCGTCGCGCGCTCCGACATGTGGGGCCTCGCGGCAATGGGCGCAGACGTGGTCGTGTGCGGCCCGCCCACCCTGCTGCCACGCGGGCTGCGCCCGGGAGACCGCCCAGCGCACGCCGAGTCGGCGATGCCGCCGGTCACGGTGGAGACGGACATCGACCGCGCGCTCGACGGTGCGGACGTGGTGATGGCGCTGCGCCTCCAGAGCGAGCGGCAGGATAACGGCCTGCTCCCCTCGCTGCACGAGTACTCGCAGCTGTACCAGGTCACGCAGGAGCGCCTGAAGCGCGCCAAGCCCAACCACCTGCTGATGCACCCCGGCCCGAAGAACGAGGGCGTCGAGATCGCCGGCACGGTCGCGGCCGGGCGCAACTCAATCATCGAAGAGCAGGTCACAAACGGCGTCGCCGTGCGCATGGCCCTGCTCTACCTGCTGTCCGGACGCACGGAGTCTCCTGGTGGGGCTCCGGGCGGCGGTTCTGTTTCTGGTCCTTCAACTGGCGGAGAGGCACGCGCATGACGACGCTCGCGATCCACAACGGGCGGGTCATCGACCCCGCGCTCGGCCGCGACGGCATCGCCGACGTCGTGATCGTCGACGGCCGCATCGCGCGCGTCGGCCCAAACGAGGGCGACATGGTCGTCGAGGCGGAGCGCATCGACGCCACGGGGCTCATCGTCACGCCGGGGTTCGTCGACCTGCACACGCATCTGCGGGAGCCGGGCCAGGAGCACAAGGAGACGATCGCCACGGGCACCCT
>CAMDAY010000235.1 GCA_945888895.1 Dehalococcoides mccartyi
CAATTCATCTCTCCGCAAAATCTGGGAGCACGTATGACCGTCATCGGTCTAACCGGGGGAATCGCCTCAGGGAAGTCGACAGCCGCTGAGTACCTTCGCGGCCTCGGCGCGACGCTCATCGACGCCGACCGAGTAGGGCATCGCTCCTACGAACCCGGCACGTCCGGGTTCGAGAAGGTCGTCAACGCCTTCGGCCACGAGATCGTGGGCAAGGACGGCGTCATCGATCGCCGCATTCTGGGCGGCAAGGTCTTCGGCGCTCCGGGCGAGATGGAGCGGCTGAACTTCATCCTCTGGCCGGAGATTCGCACCCTGATCTCCGAGGAACTCCGCGAGTTCACGCGCCGCGATCGCGACCAGATCGTGATCCTCGAGGCCGCGGTGCTCATCGAGGCCGGCTGGATCGACCTTTGTGACGAGGTCTGGGTGGTCACCACGACCCCGCAGATCGCGCTTGCCCGGATCATGTCCCGCAACAACCTGTCCGAGGAGGCCGCCACGGCGCGCATCCAGGCGCAGGCTGGTTCGCGCGAGCGTGCGCTCCAAGTAGCGGATGTGAAGATCGACAACTCCGGCACTCAGGAGCAGTTCGAGCAGCGCCTCGACCGCGCGTGGAAGACGCTCACCAACCGCCTCGCCGACGAGCGTGGCGTGAAGCGCCCGACGCGCCTGCCCGTGAAACCCGCTGGGAAGCCTGCAGGCAAGACGCTCGCCTCCAAGGCCCCCGTCGCGAAACTGCCCGCCGTGAAGGCGGCAGCGAAGCCCGCGCCGACCGCGAAGGCTGCACCGAAGCCGGCCGCGAAGCCCGCAGCGAAGGTGCCCGCGCGCCCGGCGGCGAAGCCGGTCACCAAAGCAGCTGCCAAGCCGGCCCCGAAGGCCGCGACGAAGCCCGCCGCGCGCCCGGCGGTGAAGCCCGTCACGAAGGCCGTGGCGAAGCCCGTGCCGAAGGCTGCCGCGAAGCCTGTAAGCAAGGCGACGACGAAGTCCGCGGCGAAGGCACCCACGCGTGTCGCGGCCTCCGCCAAGACGCCAGCCAAGGCCCAGGCGCCTGCGAAGCCCTCGAGGCCCGCGGGGAAGCCGGCCGCGAAGGCGGCAACCAAGCCGGCAGCGAAGCCCGCCGGGAAGCCGACTGCGAAGGCCGTCGGCAAGCCCGCGTCGGGCGCGCGTCGGCGCTAGGACGGGCTCGAAGGGCGCCCCCCGCGATCTGACGTGTCGCGAGGGGGTCGAGGCGATATAGCCTGAACGAACGAGAGTGACTGCCCGCCGCCAGGCGCGGCGCAGGCTGGGGGACGGCATTGGCGACTGAGCAGCAGCGCGGGTTCAAGCAGATCGCCGTGGAGGACTTCCGGATCACGGAAGAGCCCTACTACCTCCCGATCAGCGACGAGGTTCAGCTCTTCGAGACCGCGTACCGCGAGAAGGTGCCTGTCCTGCTGAAGGGCCCCACGGGCGCCGGCAAGACACGCTTCGTCGAGTACATGTCGTGGCGTCTGCACAACCGCAACGGCACGGGCCACGAGGAGGGCGTGCCATTGATCACGGTCGCCTGCCACGAGGACCTCACCGCCTCCGACCTCGTCGGTCGCTACCTCCTCGAGGGCGACGAGACGCGCTGGATCGACGGCCCGATTGCCCGCGCGGTGAAGAACGGCGCCATCTGCTACCTCGACGAGATCGTCGAGGCGCGCAAGGACACGACCGTTCTCATCCACCCGCTGACCGACTACCGCCGCCTGCTGCCGCTGGAGAAGCGCGGCGAACTGCTGGAGGCCGCGGACGGCTTCCTGCTGGTGATGTCCTACAACCCGGGCTACCAGTCCGCGCTGAAGGATCTCAAGCACTCAACGCGCCAGCGCTTCATCGCGATCGAGTTCGACTACCCGCCGCGCGAGCAGGAAGCACAGATCATCGCGAAGGAGTCGGGCGTCGACCCGGCGATCGCGAACGAGCTGGCGAAGCTCGCCGAGAAGGTGCGCAACCTCAAGGAGCACGGCCTTGGCGAGGGCGTCTCGACCCGCCTGCTGGTGTACGCGGGCAAGCTGATCCACGACGGCATCACGCCGCGCCGCGCCTGCCAGGTCTCCATCGTGTGGGCGCTCACGGACGATCAGGAAGTCCAGCGCTCCATCGAGGAAGTCGTGTCCTCGATCTTCGAGTAGTTGCGCTGGGAGTCCCCACGCGCGCTCTCATGCTGACGGTTTGGGGAGTGCGATGAGTCGCGCGTCTGATCTTTCGCTTCGCTACGCCACCGAGCTCAAGGGCTACGGCGCGTCCCTGCCTGACGACTTCCTGACCGCCGCCACCGCGCTCGAATCCCAGCTGTCCGCCGAGGAACTCGACGCGTGGGCGCAGTCCGGCATCGACCTCGCGGCGTCCTCGCTGCGCGCGTGGGAGGCGGCGGCGGAGTACTTCCGCGCCAGCCCCAGTGTCGCGGAGCGCCTCGGGCCAGAGGGACTCAAGACGTGGTCGATCATCGCCGGGGCGCTGTCGCAGCGCTCGTCGCTGATGGCGGCGGCATTCCTCAAGTCCACGCCCGCGGTGCTGGAGAGCATCGGCGTGCATGACCTGGAAGCGTGGTCGGAGCAGGGCGACCGGCTCTGCCGCGGCAACTGGAAGTCGATCGCACTGTCGTCGCTGTACTTCCAGGTCAGTCCCGCGCTGCTCCGCACGCTGCCGCTGGATTCCGTCGGCCGCATCGTGGACATCGTCGACCAGCTCACTGAGCGGTCGTACGAGCTGGCGACGACGTGCATGGAGACCGCGCCCACGATCTTCGAGTCGCTGCCCGTGCCGGATCGCGAGCCGTTCCTGCGCTTTGCCCGCGCCGTCGCGCGTGCCTCGTGGGCCGACATCCGCCTGTACTTCGAGCGCGGTCCGAAGCTCATCGAGGGTGTCGCGCCGCTGCAGCGCGCGCGCTACCTCGACCTCTCCGCGCGTGTGACGTCCGAGGTGGGACGGCAGGGCTTCCCGCTGTTCTCCGACGCCGCGCAGGCGATGAGCAGCATGCCCTACGACCTGCACGGCGGGTTGCTCACGTTC
>CAMDAY010000236.1 GCA_945888895.1 Dehalococcoides mccartyi
GCTGTCGATCGAGGTCGTTGAGGCGAGCGTCGAGCACTTCGCGCTCCCGGCGGACATCGACGCGACGTGGCTGGACCCCGCTCGCCGCAACGAGGGTGGCCGTGTGCGCAACCCGGAGCAGTGGTCGCCGCCCCTCTCCGTGGCAGTAGGCATCGCCTCGAGCGTCCAGCGAGCCGGAATCAAGGTCGCGCCGGGCATCGAACTCTCCGCCGTGCCGACGGGCCTTCCCGGAGGCGTCGAGGTGGAGTTCATCTCGCACGAGGGCACGCTGGTCGAGGCGGTCCTGTGGTTCGGCGCGGCGGTCTCCGCCCCTCGACGTGCCACGGTGCTGCCAGAGGGCGCGTCGATCGAGGGCTCGCCGGACACGGGCACGACGCCGATCGGCGCGCCCGGCGCGTACCTCTACGACCTCGACCCCAGCGTGGGCCGCGCGAGCCTCGTCGATGTCGTGGCGCCGATGCTGCACGCCTGGCGGCTCGATGAGCACACGGCGTACCTCAGCGGCGACAAGGCACACGACTCACCGCTCGCGCGGCGCTTCCGCATCGAGTCGTGGATGCCGTTCGCGGAGCGACGGCTGCGCGATGCGCTCGTGGACCGCGGCGTCACGCGCGTCGAGGTGATGCGGCGCGCCTCGCCTGTGGACACGAACGCGCTGGAGACGCGTCTGAACCGCGCGCTGGCCTCGAGCGGTGCGCGGTCAGGGGAGCAGCGCGTGCGGACGGTGGCGCTGACGCGGATGGGCGACGCGCATGTGGCGATCGTGTGCGAACGGGAACGGTGAGAGGCGGAAGCCCTCACCCCATCCCTCTCCCATAGATGGGCGAGGGGGCCAGAACCTCGCGCTCAGAACCCTCGTCCATTTATGGGAGAGGGCAGGGTGAGGGTCGCCGCCTCCGCTAGACGGCGCTCGCGGTCGGCTCGACGACCTCGGAGCCGAAGAACTCGTACAGCAGGCGGTGGCGGAGGGCGTCCACGCCGAGGCCGGTCGTCGCGGAAACGTAGAGCGTCTCTGTCTCCATGCCGAGCGGGTTCGCCTCGTCGAGGATCGCCAGGTCGGCCTCGGTCTCCACGATGGAGCCATCCAGCAGGCTCATGCCGTCCACCTTGTTCACGACGCAGAGCACGGGCGTGTCCCCGATGCCGAGATCCTCGAGCGTCTCCTGCACGGTGTCGCGCTGGGCGTCGACAGCGGTCGCTGTGCCGTCGATGACGTGGACGAGGAGGTCGGCGGTCTTCAATTCCTCGAGCGTGGCTCGGAAGGCGGAGACGAGTTGCGTCGGGAGCTTCTGCATGAAGCCCACGGTGTCGGTCAGCAGGAACGCCTCGGACGTGCCGGAGCCGATGCGGCGCGTTACGGGGTCGAGCGTCGCGAAGACGGCGTCGGCGGCATAGACGTCCGCGCCCGAGAGCGCGCGCATCAGCGAAGACTTGCCGGCGTTGGTGTACCCGACGAGGGCGACCACGGGCATCGCCTGCCGCTCGCGGCGCGTGCGCTGGAGTGCGCGCTGCTGCGCGACGGTCTTGATTTGCTTCTTGAGCTTGGTGATGCGCGTATTGATCAGACGGCGGTCCGTCTCCAACTGCGTCTCACCGGGGCCGCGGAGGCCGATGGCACCCTCCATGCGTTCGAGGTGCTGCCACTGCCCGCGCAGCCTCGGCAGGAGGTACTCGTGCTGGGCGAGCTCGACCTGAAGCGACGCCTCGCGCGTCTGCGCGCGCGCGGCGAAGATGTCGAGGATCAGCGCCGAGCGGTCGAGCACCTTTACTTTGAGCGCGTTCTCGAGGTTCAACTGCTGCGAGGGCGAGAGCGCATCGTCGAACACGACGAGCGTGTAGCCGCTCTCCTCGCGCGCCGCGACGATCTCCTCGACCTTGCCGGAGCCGATGTACGTCGCGGGGTCGATCTTCACGCGGCGCTGGGTCAGCGCACCCACGACGATGCCGCCTGCCGTGTCGACCAGCCGGCCGAGCTCGAGCATCGACTCGTCGAGGGGCATGCCCTCGCGCGCACCGCGATCGACGCCCACGAGGAACGCACGCTCCTGTTTCGATGCCGTCTGGTGCGACGTGCCGTGCTTGCCGCCGTTACGAGACTCGCCTCGACGGTTGCCGCGGCCGTTGGAGTACTCGTTCTTGTACTCATAGGGGGCGTCGTCTTCGGGCGTGTCGGAAGTGTCAGAGGGGAATGAAATGGGCCGGTCTCCTGCTACCTGTATCTACATACAGTGTACGCAGCGAGACCAGCCCGTCGATTCACGCAGGCCTATCGAAGGCGTCTACAGGACCTGCTCGCCGCGCGCGTATGCGGACAGGCGCTTCAGTGCCTCCTCGAGGCGGTCGTCCGGGACGGTGAGCGAGATGCGGATGTAGCCCTCACCCGACGGGCCGTAGGACATGCCGGGCGTCACGACGACGCCCGTCGCGTCGATGAGGCCGGCGGCGAACTCCGCGCTGGAGCGCTGGCCCTCCGGGAGGCGCGCCCACACGTAGAGCGACGCCTTCGGCGGATCGAGGCGCAGACCGAGCTCGCGCAGCACCTCGACGACACGGTCGCGACGGCGCTGGTAGATGGCGTTGTGCACCGCCATCGTGTCGCGCGGGTCGTTGAGGGCGGCGATCGCCATCTCCTGGATCGCCTGCGGGATGCCGCTGTCGAGGTTGGTCTTCACGCGCGTGAGCGCATTGATCACGGTGGCGTTGCCGACGGCCATGCCGACACGCCAGCCCGTCATGTTGAACGCCTTCGACAGCGAGTTGAACTCAATCGCCACGTCCATCGCGCCGGGCACCTCGAGGAGGCTCGTGGGCTCGTAGCTGTCGTAGACCACGTCGGCGTAGGCGAGGTCGTGCGCGATCACGACGTCGTTCGCCTTCGCCCACGCGACGGCGCGCTCGAAGAAGGCGCGGTCGCAGACGGCGCCGGTCGGGTTGTTCGGGTAGTTCAGCCACAGGATCTTCGCGCGGCGCGCGGCGTCCGCCGGGATCTCATCGAGGCGCGGCAG